>NZ_JAHGAN010000019.1:0-112553 GCF_030248625.1 Vibrio sp. D420a
AATCAGAAATACCAAATAGTAACCCCTTTATTGTTATTGCTTGAGCGCGTATAGAAAATGACATTTAAGAAAGAAGAACTTAAAACCCCATACTTTATGATCAACGAAGATAAGTTGATTGAGAATCTAGAGAAAGCAAAACAGCTTAAAGAGTTGTCTGGCGTTAAGCTTGTGTTGGCCTTGAAATGCTTCTCTACGTGGGGTGTATTTGACATCATTAAGCCTTACCTCGATGGCACGACAAGCTCTGGCCCGTTCGAAGTAAAACTTGGCCACGAGACTTTTGGTGGCGAAACTCATGCATACAGTGTGGGCTACAGCGAGGATGATGTACGTGAAGTAGCGGACATCTGTGATAAGATGATCTTCAACTCGCAGTCTCAGTTAGCGGCTTACCGACACATTATCGAAGGGAAAGCGTCAATTGGTCTTCGTTTGAACCCGGGTGTCAGCTACGCAGGTCAAGACTTGGCTAACCCAGCGCGTCAATTTTCTCGTTTAGGCGTGCAAGCAGACCACATCAAACCAGAAATCTTTAATGGCATCGATGGTGTAATGTTCCACATGAACTGCGAGAACAAAGATGTGGATGCGTTTATTGGCTTGCTAGATTCAATTTCGGATCAGTTCGGTGAATACCTTGATAAGCTGGATTGGGTGAGCATGGGTGGCGGTGTCTTCTTTACGTGGCCAGGTTATGACATTGAAAAGCTAGGTGCTGCACTAAAAGCATTTTCTGAGAAGCACAGCGTTCAAATGTACCTTGAACCCGGTGAAGCGATCATCACTAAGACTACAGATCTTGTAGTGACAGTAGTTGATATCGTAGAGAACGTAAAGAAAACAGCAATCGTTGATTCTGCGACAGAGGCACACCGCTTAGATACGCTTATCTACGACGAGCCAGCGTCTATCTTGGAAGCGTCAGAGGGTGGCAAGCATGACTACGTAATTGGCTCATGTTCTTGTCTTGCGGGCGATCAGTTCTGTGAAGCAAGCTTTGATGAGCCACTAGAGATTGGTCAGCGTCTACACATCTTAGACAGTGCTGGATACACAATGGTGAAGCTAAACTGGTTTAACGGTTTACGTATGCCTTCTGTCTACTGTGAGCGCTCAGGTGGCGAAGTACAGAAGCTAAACGAATTCGATTATTCAGACTTTAAGCGCTCATTATCGCAATGGTCTGTAAAATAGATTGAAATAAAAAGAGCAACCGATGGGTTGCTCTTTTTGTATGGGATTACAAAGTCTTAGTTAAATTCTTTGACCAAGCGGACGAGTGGGGAAGGAACATTGTCTGGATCTGTAATCACTTCCAACGCTTCGTCAAAATCGATGATCAGACCTTCGTAATGACTATTGATGCTATGAGCATCTGGTGTATTGGTCCAATAAGGTTCATTGGTCGTCGTTGGGAAGAAGGTTAGGTTGATCGCTGGTCGAGTGCAGCGGTAATCCACAATGGAGCTCAGTTCTTTGATGTTTGGAAGCCTAAAGCCGGGTTGGCCCGCAATTGTTGTTAGCGTGGTGTCTTGTGTGGCAACCAAAGCATCGCTCCAGTTTTGGTACTTTAGCGCAGTTCCGT
Organism: Vibrio sp. D420a; assembly: GCF_030248625.1. Classification (NCBI taxonomy): domain Bacteria; kingdom Pseudomonadati; phylum Pseudomonadota; class Gammaproteobacteria; order Vibrionales; family Vibrionaceae; genus Vibrio; species Vibrio sp. D420a. Next base: position 1,589 of record NZ_JAHGAN010000019.1, read on the forward strand.
CACAAGTATCTGTAGACGCATTGTATGTTTCGCCTAAGTTACACTTTGACCATAACAAGTTAGTTGTTACGTCCAGCAGAGTGCCATCTTTGCGATCGATAAACTGCCCGTCTTGATGAGAAGCTGTTTGCGTCGTGACACATGTTTGAGCGATAGCATTTGCACTTAGTAGAGCGGCAATAGCGCCTAAGCATAATTTCATTTTCATTACTCGATTCCTCCACTTACCGCGACGATGCCTGTGGAGCCTGTGATGTTCTTGTTACACAGTTCCAATTCACCGGTTTGAGAGTCGATACATCTCGCACTACCGTCTTGCTTTACAGAGCTCGAGTGAGTGAACAGATGATCTCCAAGGTTAGGGAAGAAATTCACTGAGCCACTCGGCGATGTGCCAACGTTGAAGTTAATGAATGAACGTGCCTCAACTGGCGAAGGTAAACGCCAATCGGTGATACCACATATCGCGTAGCTATTTAAGCTTGAAATATAGCTGCTGGTATTACAGTTGCGAGTGCCTGAATTGTCATTTGGGTATGCGCATTCAGACGAAATCGGTCCTTCACTATATAGTGCATCGTTGGGAGCCCCTGCGTATCCTCCATTGGTTGTGCCATCTGCGTCGTACCAAGTATACGTATACGATGAGCTACGCCACATTGAAGATTCAGCACCATATGGGTAAGGGTAAGCGTCTGGATCGTTCTTATGGTTTTCAACCCAAGTGTCGATATCAGATTGGCTTGGTAGAGCTGTTGGAGCTTGTTTTGCTTCGATGTAAAGGCCAGTGTGTTCATCCTTTACACAGCGCCAGCTTGTTGCACTTGGATCCATTGGGTTGCCGTGAGCATCGATTTTGGTATAACGAAAACCATACTCGCCATCCGAGTGCTCGGTACCATTGGTTTTATCTAAACCATAGTCCGCATCTTGATTTGGATGACTGGCTGGTGGGGTAGTGCTATCGAAAGCGGTACCGTCGTAATAGGTTACGTAGCCAGTATCATTGAAATTCTTCTGGCCTGGAATATAGAAGGCTAGCGTGTTTTTCGCAGAGTCAATCGTAGCATTCCCAACTTCTGTCATTGTGTAAATGACGGATTCACCGCCCTCGTTAAAGCCATCATCTTTAGCAGAGAAAGTAATGTCTGACGTTAGGGTTTCTGCAGAGAGCGTAACGTTGAGGCTCGCCATATCAACAGTGTAGTCGTCGGATGCCGCAATACCGGTTTGAACCAAGGTAATTGTGACGTCTTGGCTTGAATAGTTACTTAGCACCATTTGTTGTACAACGCTATCACCCTCAACGACGGTACTTAGGCTATTGCTAAACCCGATAGTAGGTTGGTTGTTCGCATCGTTGATCGTTACGGTAGTTTGGTTATTGGTAATGGTGTACGACGAACTTGAAGGAGCAGTAATCGAGTATTGGAGCGTTTTAGCGCCTTCAAAGACATTATTGTGCAATACATTAAGCGGTAGCGTTGCGGTTGTTGAACCTGCTGGAATAGTTACGACGGAGCTACTTAGCGGGTCGTAATTTCTAAAGTCACCAGTAGAACGAGCAGTGACATTTGAAGTCGTAATAGTTAGGTTTACATCGCTAGTGAGTGCTTCTGAAAGTGTAACAGTCACGCCTTCTGTACTGGAACCTGAACTTGGCTCGGTCACGCTAAGCGTCTCTGGGATGGAAATACTGACTGCTGTCGGGTTGGTGGAACCATCACTACTATCTTCATGGCCACTTTGACAGCCTGTGAAAAGTGAAGTTAGAAGGATTACTGAGACGGCATTAAGCGGCCAACTCGGCTTGTTTCTATCCATATGTGAACCTAAGTGACTAAGTTAATGAAAGTAGCCGTATGGTAACAAAAAACGCAACCAAGTAGTCCTGTTTCACTATCTAAAATTATGATTTACGTAGAATTTATATAGAAATTTTGTAAGTAATGTAAGAATCGAAAGGGATTTATAGGATGTGTTAAAGGGAAGGTTGGTTATGGCTTTCTCCTCCGGCAATTTGTTTCACCGGAGGAGAAAGTGAATTAACTCTCAATCATCACACGCGTATCTTCGCTCAGTGTCTCAAGTTCGTTGGCGACGTCTTGGATTGGTAACTCAAGAGGGAGTTTTACGGCAATCTTAGCGGTAAACAAACTTGAACTCACACCACCGCCTCCTGCGATAAACACACGGTGACAGTCCATATCGAGAATTGTTATACCTTGACCATCTAATACGTGGGTCACTTCGTTGACGATACCGGCGCGATCATTCGAGTCTAAGCGCAGATGATGTATCGTATCTTGTACTTGTGGAGAGTGGTCGGCATCAACAAATTGGACGGTTAAGTCGATATTGGCGCTAAATGCCTCTTTAACCGTGGACTCGTTGATTGCTGGGAGCTCAATTTTGATTACGCCGGCAACTTGATCCTCAATGAAATTCACTTTACTGATTAGCCACTTGCCCCCGTTCTCGTGGGTGACTGCCGCAAGTTGCTTGATGGTTGCAGGTGACGCCTTACCAATAAAGTTAACGATAAATGTACTATTCATATCAGCCCCCAAAGATTCAATTGAACGCCCCTAATAAGCGTTTGAAATAACGAGATAATCTGTCTTACTTACAGTTTAGAAGCTGGTTTAGAACAATATTTGACCTGCGTCAATTTTTGAAACTAAGCCGTGGCGCAAAACAAGTTAATGAAGAGTAGGGCACAAAAAAAGCGACTCGTAAGTCGCTTTTTAGGGAAATTTGCATTTATTGAGTGATTTAGAAGGTCACTTTGAAGTTCATACCGACAAATTGCGAGTCGTATGCAGCACCTGCATCGTATGCGAATTTAGCTGCATCTTGGTTGCCCCACCAAGGGTTAGTGTTCAGATTCACTTCTGCATCGCCACCCCAAGCATCACTTACCCAGTAATGAATGTGACCAACAGGGTTCAAGAAGAACAGAGAAACATCACCCATGGTTTGTGAGCCCATCACTTCACCACCAGACATTAGGATGTCTTGCTCAGCTTCTAGCATCATTTCACCAACAACCGCACCGAAGAATGGAGTAATGAAAAGGTCTTGCCAAGAAGGCACTTCAGCAAATGCTTCAACACCGTATTCCCAGAAGAAGGTCGACATGGTCCAAGAGTACACGAAAGACTCAAACTCGTTGTAACCAGCGTGACGAGCTGCCGTGTAGTAAACACCACCAAAGTAAGGGTGCATCACATAGTTTAGGAAGTGCTCATCTCGGTCCCATACCGGGCCATCAGAGACGTTATCTTTCCATTTTTGACCAAGCTTACTTAGGTCACGCTGGTCATCATCCCATTTGGTGATGGATTCAGGAAGGAATGTCATCAAACCAACAGTCGCAACACTAAGACCCAGAATGGTATAAGTTTGGCCCATTAGATAATCCCAGTCTTTCTCTTCGCTTACCAAGAAGTGCTTAGGTTGTTGGATTGAGAAATCGTACTCGTCGCTTGATTCACTTAGCGCGTAATTGGTGCTCGGCTTGTAGGTATACAAGTTATCATTTACGCAGTACTCTTGAGTACAATCATCCGAGTATGAAAGGTTGAATGGTTGGTCGAAATCGTATTGGCTTGCAACCGAGTTCGCTGACATTAACAGTGAAAATGCAGCAGTAACCTTTGCTAATAACGGTGATTTGGCCACAAGGGTCTCCATGAAAGTTGATAGGTTGAGCGAAGTCACAATTATCTATTAATTGCCTGATTTATGGAACTAATAATTGTGCGCTTTCTGAAAGATAATCTTAAATTTCACATCATTAATACTTGTGAAATGACTTAAACGCCTAAACATTGAAGATAGACCACTTTAAAAATAATGCAGCGTCTTTATATGACAGCAAGGGATGAAAATATGACCAAAATCGCAATGTTAAGTACAGGTGAAGAAGTTCTTCACGGAGACATTGTAGACACGAATGCCGCTTGGATGTCCGCTGAGTTCTATCAACACGGCTTTGCATTGGCAAAACGTTCCACTGTCGGTGACCAAATGGGTGCGCTGGTGGAAGAGCTTTTGATGCTGAGTTTTAACTACGATGTGGTCATCGTTAATGGTGGGTTAGGGCCAACGACGGACGACATGAGTGCCGCCGCAGCAGCAAGCGCGGCTGATCAAAAACTGGTTCTTTTTCCTGATTGGCTGCAACGTATGGAGAGTATGTTTGCAGCGCGTGGCGCTAAAATGCCAGACAGTAACCTGAAACAAGCTATGCTGCCTGAAAGTTCACAGATCGTCGATAACCCTGTCGGCACGGCTTGTGGTTTCAAACTTAAAATTAATGACGCGACCTTCTACTTCACACCCGGTGTCCCGAGTGAGTTTAAAAAGATGGTGAAAGATCAAATTCTACCAGACCTATCGCGAAGCTACCCAGAAATCAGTGCTTTTGAATGCAGTAGGCTCTACACCTTCGGACTCTCTGAATCCGGTATTTCAGATATTCTAGACCAGCTTAAGTTACCTGAAGGGTACGAATTAGGTTACCGTTCTTACTTACCATTTATCGAAGTGAAACTATTCGGGCCTAAATCGGGCCTTGAGGTTCGTGTAAAACTGCTTCAGATGGTTCATAAGCTGCTGGAAGGCAATGTAGTGAGTGTCGATGAGCCAATGGTTGAGCATTTAGGCCATCTGTTGAGTGAAAAACACAAAACCTTATCTGTGTCAGAAGTCTCGACCAAGGGAGCTCTATCTGCATGGTTACAGTCGGACGAAAACCTTGAAAACTGTTTTGGCCACTCTTGGGTAATGGCGGAGAGTAAAGGCAGCGATATCGATAAAAGCGATCCTTTGGCTGCAACATTGGCGTTAGCTGGAGCGACAAGAGAGAAGTGTGCCACTGAGCTCGCTCTTGTGACTGGCAAACTTGAAGATAAGACCTTCAGTGTAGCGTTATCGACGCCAGCAGGTGAGTGGGGGCAAGTGTTTGAGTTTCACCGCTCATACAACCGAGAAGACTCTAGAACGGTAATCAAAACGGTTGCCGCAGACATGTTACGAAGACACTTAGAAAATAAACCTATGTTTGGTCAGTTCACTTCGCTTAAGCGCATCAAAGAGCTGTTCATTCCTAATTCTGTTTTATGACAACAGGCTTGTAACGTTAGAATCAATACATGAAAAAGGGCCCGATAATATTAATTATCGGGCCCTATGTGTTTTGATGTCTTTATCGAACTATTTCACTGCTAAGCGCGTTTCTGCTTGTTGCGATGAATCACGTTACTCAATGACAACTCTGTTTTGGCTTTACAAATACAAGGCAAAATCTCGTTGCTTTGTGTGTAAGCCATAGCAAAACCAACGTACTCGACTTCACCTGAGTCCAACGTGCAGCGACAAGCACCACAGTGACCATCTCGGCAGTTGTACTCAGGCTCAAGTCCTGCCTGCTCCATGGTCTCCAACAGAGTGTTAGATGGGTTAGATTCAATCGTGATGAGTTTGTTGATCTTCAGCGTTGGCATTACAGTTCGAAACCTTCGAAGTCATCAGCATTTACTTCGTTGTCGATTTGACCAACTAGGTAAGATGAAATTTCTGCTTCCTGTGGTGCTACTTGAACGTTATCAGAAGATAACCAAGCGTTGATCCACGGGATAGGGTTAGACGTTGCTTCTGGGTAAGCTGTACCTAGACCAACCGCCTGCATACGAATGTTCGTAATGTACTCAACGTATTGGCAAAGGATGTCTTTGTTTAGACCGATCATAGAGCCATCTTTGAATAGGTATTCTGCCCACTCTTTCTCTTGCTCTGCTGCATCTTTAAATAGGTCGAAACATTCTTGCTTACACTCTTCAGCGATCTGCATGAATGAGAAGTCATCTTGACCGTTACGCAGCAGGTTAATCATGTGCTGAGTACCAGTTAGGTGAAGCGCTTCATCACGAGCGATTAGCTTGATGATTTTCGCATTACCTTCCATTAGCTCACGCTCAGCGAATGCAAATGAACATGCAAAACTTACGTAGAAACGGATAGCTTCTAGTGCGTTAACAGACATCAGACATAGGTACAGTTTCTTCTTCAGCTCGTATAGAGATACTTTGATCTCTTCGCCGTTGATGTTGTGTGTACCTTCACCGTAGCGGTGGTAGTCAGACGTCAGTTTGATTAACTCGTCGTAGTAGTGTGCAATGTCTTTCGCACGCGCTAGGATGTGTTCATTTTCAACGATGTCATCGAACACAACGCCTGGATCATTCACGATGTTGCGGATGATGTGCGTGTAAGAACGAGAGTGGATCGTTTCAGAGAAAGACCAAGTCTCGATCCAAGTTTCAACTTCTGGTAGTGATACCAGTGGAAGTAGCGCTACGTTCGGGCTACGGCCTTGAATTGAGTCAAGAAGCGTTTGGTACTTCAGGTTTGAAATGAAGATGTGCTTCTCGTGCTCTGGTAGCTTGTTGTAGTCGATACGGTCGCTAGATACGTCAACTTCTTCTGGACGCCAGAAGAAAGACAGTTGCTTCTCGATAAGCTTTTCGAAGATTTCAAATTTCTGTTGGTCGTAACGCGCTACGTTTACAGATTGACCAAGAAACATAGGTTCTTTTAGTTGGTCATTTTTTGTTTGAGTAAAAGTACTGTAAGCCATGAATGCCTCAAATCCTTTCCAGACCTATATAACAGGCCTCGTTAATGCTTTAGACCCAGAGAAGATGGCTTCTCTGGGTTCTTATGTTTGTTACTTGTGCTTAGATCTTACAACCGCCGCCTGCACAATCATCTTCTTGTGCCACTGCGCCCTGTTCGTCTTTCGCACCATCACGAGTGTTATGGTAGTAAAGCGTCTTCACACCGTATTTGTATGCAGTCAGTAGGTCTTGAAGAAGTTTCTTCATTGGTACTTTACCGCTTTCGTATACGTTTGGATCATAGTTAGTGTTTGCTGAAATCGCTTGGTCTACAAACTTCTGCATGATACCCACTAGGTGAAGGTAACCGTCGTTAGAACCGATGTTCCAAAGTAGCTCGTAGTTGTCTTTCAGATTTAGGAAGTCAGGCACAACCTGCTTCAAAATACCGTCTTTCGATGCTTTTACAGAAACGAAACCACGTGGCGGCTCAATACCGTTTGTTGCGTTAGAGATCTGAGAAGATGTCTCAGAAGGCATTAGCGCTGTTAGTGTTGAGTTACGTAGACCGTGTTCAACGATCTCTGCACGTAGTGCATCCCAGTCGTAGTGAAGCGGTTCTTCACATACTAGATCAACGTCTTTCTTGTAAGTGTCGATTGGCAGTAGGCCTTTCGCGTAGTTCGTTTCGTGGAACGAAGGACACTTACCTTGTTCTTTCGCAAGCTCTACCGACGCTTTCAATAGGTGGTATTGGATAGCTTCGAATGTACGGTGAGTTAGACCGTTTGCGCTGCCATCAGAGTACTTAACACCGTTTTTCGCTAAGTAGTATGCGTAGTTGATAACACCAACACCCAGAGTACGACGGTTCATTGTTGATTTGTAAGCCGCTGGCAGTGGGTAGTCTTGGTAATCAAGAAGTGCATCAAGTGCACGAACCACTAGGTCAGACAGTTCTGCTAGGTCATCAAGAGAGTCAATAGCGCCAAGGTTGAATGCAGAAAGCGTACATAGTGCAATCTCACCTTCGTCGTCTTCTACGTTTGTTAGCGGCTTCGTTGGAAGCGCAATTTCAAGACATAGGTTTGACTGGCGAACCGGTGCTACTTCCGCATCAAATGGGCTGTGAGTGTTACAGTGGTCTACGTTTTGAATGTAGATACGACCAGTAGAAGCACGCTCTTGCATTAGTAGAGAGAATAGCTCTACCGCTTTCACTGTTTCACGCTTGATCGATGGATCGTTCTCGTACTTAACGTAAAGCTCTTCAAAACGTTCTTGGTTCTCGAAGAACGCATCGTATAGACCAGGTACGTCAGATGGCGAGAATAGGCTGATGTTACCGCCTTGAACCAAACGAGAGTACATAAGCTTGTTCAGCTGTACACCGTAATCCATGTGACGAACACGGTTCTCTTCTACACCACGGTTGTTTTTCAGTACAAGTAGAGACTGAACTTCACCGTGCCATAGTGGGTAGAATACTGTTGCAGCACCGCCACGTACGCCACCTTGAGAACAACATTTAACCGCAGTTTGGAAGTATTTGTAGAATGGGATACAACCTGTGTGGAATGCTTCACCACCGCGAATCTCTGAACCTAGAGCACGGATACGACCAGCGTTGATACCAATACCCGCACGTTGAGAAACGTAACGTACGATTGAGCTTGCTGTTGCGTTAATTGAATCTAGGCTGTCACCACACTCAATCAGTACACAAGAGCTGAATTGGCGTGTAGGAGTACGTACACCAGACATGATCGGCGTAGGTAGGGAAATCTTAAATGTCGACGCTGCATCGTAGAAACGCTTGATGTAATCAAGACGAGTTTCTTTCGGGTATTTAGCGAACAGACAAGCAGCAACCAAGATGTACAGGAACTGAGCACTTTCGTAGATCTCTTTCGTTACACGGTTTTGCACGAAGTATTTACCTTCAAGCTGCTTAACCGCTGCATAAGAGAAGTCTAGGTCGCGTTTGTGATCGATGTATTGATCCAATTCTGCAAACTCTGCTGGCGTGTAGTCTTCCAGAAGGTGACTATCGTACTTACCCATATCAACCAGTTTTGCAACGTGGTCAAACAGCGCAGGCGGCTCGTATTGACCGTACGCTTTCTTACGTAGGTGGAATACAGCTAGACGTGCAGCTAGGTATTGGTAATCAGGAGTCTCTTCGGAGATCAGATCCGCAGCTGACTTAATGATTGTCTCATGGATGTCAGTTGTGGTGATGCCATCATAAAATTGAATGTGAGCTTTCAATTCTACTTGTGATACAGAAACATTGTGCAAGCCTTCTGCTGCCCATGTGATCACGCGGTGGATCTTTTCTAGATCAATCGTTTCTTTGCGACCGTTACGCTTAGTAACAGTAAGTTGTTGGTTCATTCTGCTTAATTTCCCTAACAAAACTGATTAAAGCCGTGTTTTTGTCTATTTCTGTGTAATTTTTGTAAATTACATGTCGGCTTTGTGATCTTGGTCTACCCATATATTGTAGTTCAAACACAACATATAGGGGTCATTTGTTTGTTGGGTTACAAGATAGTGCTAGGCCGGAGATTTTTCAAGGCAAAGAAATGGGAGTTCTTGTGGATAACTACTAAATTGAAAAAAAACTGTAAGTGACCACTAACTGATGAGGATAGCTCTCACTTGATTGTAGAAAATTGGCTTTTTAATGATGGTTTAATTTTGCGCGCTCATAAAAAAAAATTCCTTGATCTTTGGCCAAAAGAGGAGGCGGATTTTCAAAGGTTAAAATTGAATCTAGATGGTCAAAATGGAATCGGGAGCACGAAATTTAGACTGAAAAAAGTCGCAAACTTATGGTAATTGCAACCTTTTTCATTAGTCTAAATTAAATTATTTTTTATGGGGTTATTGGTAGGATTTACGCAAAATTCTTTGTGTGAACAATGTAGTTAACATCTACGTTACTTCCCAGACGGTAGGTGTCCGTCAGTGGGCTGTAATGCAAGCCAGTAATGCCTAATTCCTGTAGAGGCGTGTTATCGATCATCTTGATAAGTTCAGCAGGGCGAATGAACTTTTCGTGCTCATGAGTCCCTTCAGGAACGATCTTCAATAGCTTCTCCGCGCCAACAATCGCAAACAAGTACGACTTAAAGTTGCGGTTTAGTGTTGAGAAAAAGACGTGGCCGTTAGGCTTCACTAACTTAGAGCAAGCTGTGATCACCGATTGCGGGTCTGGTACGTGCTCAAGCATCTCCATACAAGTCACCACATCATACGTTTGTGGGTTTTGCTCTGCGTGATCTTCAATGGTGCTCTGAATGTACTCAAGCTTGGTGCCAGTCTCTAATGCATGCAGACGAGCAACTTCCAGCGGCTCTTTACCCATGTCTAAACCGGTAACAACGGCGCCTTCTTTTGCCATGCTCTCAGCAAGAATGCCGCCGCCACAACCCACGTCGAGAACTTTCTTTCCGAACAGGCCTTCTGTTTTCTCTAGCACGTAATTTAGGCGTAAAGGGTTGATTTGGTGAAGAGGCTTAAACTCACCTTCGAGATCCCACCAGCGTGACGCCATGTCTTCGAATTTTTTGATTTCTGCTGGGTCGACGTTCTGTGATTTGGTCATAATCGGCATTTCCAAGTTAAATAATGCATCCATGAAATTGAGAGCATTATAACTTGGCTTTTGTCTCTGACCAGAAGATCTACAATTTTGCGAATTTGTTGGACGCAAAGTAACCATCTTTCAGCAAGATATGATGATGACGTGCAATTTCTCATCAATTGATTGGCTACAAGGCTCACAAGATGATAAAAGGATAGGGAAAGTGATGCCTCACAAGGTAAATTTGTGTTATATTTTTCGGTCTTATACGTATTCAAAAATACGATCTGACTATAGAGGGAAAATGGCTCTATGAGCGATCTAGCGAAAGAGATCACGCCCGTAAATATTGAAGATGAGCTTAGAGGTTCATACCTAGACTACGCGATGTCCGTCATCGTTGGTCGTGCCCTTCCTGATGTGCGTGATGGCCTAAAGCCAGTACACCGCCGCGTTCTATTCGCGATGAATGTACTTGGTAATGATTGGAACAAACCATATAAAAAATCTGCTCGTGTAGTAGGTGATGTAATCGGTAAATATCACCCGCACGGTGATAGCGCTGTATACGACACTATTGTTCGTATGGCTCAGCCGTTCTCACTGCGTTACATGCTAGTTGATGGCCAAGGTAACTTTGGTTCTATCGATGGCGACTCCGCGGCTGCAATGCGTTATACCGAAGTTCGTATGGCGAAAATTGCCCACGAGCTTTTGGCTGACCTTGATAAAGAAACGGTGGACTACGTACCTAACTATGATGGTACTGAACAGATCCCAGCGGTTCTACCAACGAAAATTCCTAACCTATTGGTAAACGGTGCTTCTGGTATCGCGGTAGGTATGGCGACCAACATCCCACCTCATAACCTAGGTGAAGTTGTTGATGGCTGTTTGGCTTACATCAATAATGAAGAGATCACGATTGATGAGCTAATGGACTACATTCCTGGTCCTGATTTCCCAACAGCAGCGCTAATCAGCGGTCGTAAAGGCATCGTCGATGCTTACAAGACTGGTCGCGGCAAGATTTACATGCGTTCAAAAGCGGACATCGAAGTAGAGAAGAGTGGTAAAGAGACCATTATCGTTACTGAGATCCCTTACCAAGTAAACAAAGCACGCCTGATCGAGAAGATTGCTGAACTGGTTAAAGATAAGAAAGTAGAAGGCATCAGTGCACTACGTGACGAGTCTGATAAAGACGGTATGCGTATTGTTATTGAATGTAAGCGTGATGCAGTGGGCGAAGTGGTTCTAAACAACCTATACGCACAAACTCAGCTGCAAACAACTTTCGGTATCAATATGGTTGCTCTAAACAACGGCCAACCACAGTTGTTCAACCTGAAAGACATGCTTAAGTGCTTCGTAGACCACCGCCGTGAGGTTGTGACTCGTCGTACTATCTACGAACTAAGAAAAGCACGTGATCGTGCACACATCTTAGAAGCGTTATCTCTGGCTCTAGCGAACATTGATGAAGTTATTGAACTTATCAAGAACGCTCCAACGCCAGCAGAAGCAAAAGTTGGCCTAGTTTCACGTGGTTGGGACCTAGGTAATGTTGCTTCAATGCTTGAGCGCGCAGGCACTGACGCGGCTCGTCCAGATTGGTTAGAAGACCAATATGGCATCCGTGACGGTCAGTACTTCCTAACGGAAACGCAAGCGCAAGCAATCCTAGAACTTCGTCTACACCGTCTAACCGGTCTAGAGCACGAGAAGATTCTAGACGAATACAAAGCACTTCTTGATGAGATCGCTGAGCTAATGCACATCCTTGCAAGCACTGAGCGCCTAATGGAAGTTATCCGTGAAGAATTAGAAGCAGTTCGCGATATCTACGGTGACGCACGTCGCACTGAGATCACCGCAGCTAGCCACGATATCGACATGGAAGAGCTGATTGCTCAAGAAGACGTAGTAGTGACGCTGTCACACGAAGGTTACGTTAAGTACCAAATCCTAAGCGACTACGAAGCACAGCGTCGTGGTGGTAAAGGTAAGAGTGCGACTAAGATGAAAGATGAGGATTACATTGAGCGTCTGCTTGTTGCTAATACTCACGATAACATCTTATGTTTCTCTACTCGTGGTAAGACGTACCGTCTGAAAGTTTACCAACTACCACTAGCAAGTCGTACTGCTCGTGGTAAGCCAATCGTGAACATTCTTCCTCTAGAAGAAGGTGAGCGCATTACGGCAATTCTACCTGTATCTGAGTTCTCTGAAGATAAGTTCATCTTCATGGCGACTGGCGACGGTACTGTTAAGAAGACATCACTCGATCAGTTCGCAAACGTACGTGCTAACGGCCTAATCGCGGTTAACCTACGTGATGATGATTCGCTAATTGGCGTAGACATCACGAACGGTGATAGCGATATCATGCTGTTCTCGAAGTCGGGTAAAGTGGTTCGTTTCAACGAAGATAAAGTTCGCCCGATGGGTCGTACAGCGGCGGGTGTTCGCGGTATGAAGCTTCCAGAAGATGACCAAGTTGTGTCGTTGATTGTTCCTTCTAACGAAGGTGACATTCTAACTGTGACTCAAAATGGTTACGGTAAGCGTACTGAGCTTGCGGAGTACCCAACTAAGGGTCGTGCAACTCAAGGTGTTGTATCTATCAAAGTCTCTGAACGTAACGGTCCAGTTGTTGGCGCAGTTCAAGTTGAAGAAGGCGATGAGATGATGATGATCACCGACGCAGGTACATTAGTACGTACTCGCGTAGCGGAAGTGAGCCAAGTTGGCCGTAATACGCAAGGTGTGACGCTAATCCGTACTTCTGAAGACGAAAACGTAGTTGGTCTACAGCGCATCGATGAAGTTGAAGAAGCAGAAATCGTTGACGGTGAAGTTGCAGAAGGTGAAGCGCCAGAAGCAACAGCTGAACAGCCAGCTGCAGATGCATCTTCAGATGAGCAAGACGCAGAATAAAATCTATCGTTAAACATGATTTTACGAATAAAAACCGAGCCTTAGTGCTCGGTTTTTTTATGTTTCAAATTCAGCACCAAAGTCAGGAAAGTTCGTAAACTCGATCAAAGTATATTGTTGAAGAAAGGGGTAAAGTAAGGCTTCTACTCTAGGAGATATGCATGGAAAATTGGTTGTTGATCTCGATCTTACTCACAAGCCTCTTTATCATCTCAATGATCTTTATGAGTAGTCGCAGCGAAAAGGCACGACGCCTTAATTTAAGCTTGGCAGTGTTCGCTGTTTTAGGGACTGGCATTTTATGGTATCTGATGAAACAAGATCTGCCACAGCCTGACCCTTCTGAGTCACAACCCGTTACCTTCGCTAACTATCAAAGTGAACTGCAGAGCAAGCTTGAACAAGATCCAAATCAAGCAGAACTGTGGTTTAAACTCGGCAGTGTCTACCTTGAGCAAGGGGAGTTTGCAGCCGCCGTAACAAGCTACGATTATGCTATCCGACTAGAGCGCAAGCCAGTAGCACGGCTGTTTGCAGCAAAAGCTACGGCGTTATACTATGCGAATAAGCAGTCGATGGGAGAGGAGGTCAATGCACTTCTTAAACGATCTTTGGAGCTTGATCCTAACGATCGTACAGCGTTAATGCTCATTGCGAGCGATCACTTCATTAGCATGCGATATGAGCAAGCGATCGAGGTTTGGACTCAGCTGCTAGACTCGAACCAACAAGGGCTTGATAGGGTTTCAATCATCCACTCGATCAATCAAGCTAAGCAGATGCTGTAATAAAACACCTTCTACTGATTAGCTTGTTAGGATCAACCTGCGATCTTGCTTAAAGGCTCTATTTTCCTATTAAGACGAATCAAGTTCAGAGCTTATTTACTTTGCTGCATCTCTACCAATCCACCAGCGTTGTGCAAATTGGTGAAGCCTTGCTTCTCTAACCATTGATAGGCTTGGCCTGAGCGATTTCCACTACGACAGTAAAGAACGATTTGAGTGTCCTTGTCGAGTTTCGCGAAATGCTGCTCTATCTCAGAGAGAGGATAGTTAATCGCATTGTCTAAATGACCATCTGCGAATTCTTGAGGCGTTCTTACATCAACAATCAAAGCGCCTTGCTCAATCCATTCCCATCCCGTTTCTGCACGCTCAGAGGCTTGAGCGATGCCATAGGTTAAACTTGCACACAATGCGGTGATGACTAATGTTGTTTTCATCGGTTCTCCATTGGCTCTCGAGTGGGTGAATAAGATAAAAGAAAGCCACACGTAGAGTGTGGCTTGATTTGATGGTGACGTCTATTTCAGGGCGTTAAAAAGCAGCCTTTGATCATAGTGAGTATGGATACTCACGGTTTTGGCTGAAATTACCGCCCTTGACTGTCACGATTAATAGTCGTAATTCGCTTCGCGTTTTTCAGCCGCTTCATCCCATTTTGGAACGACAGTATCTAAGAAGTGCTTCTTATCAGCGTTCATCTTATCCATATCCATGCCTAGCGCTTTCTGTGCAGCCGCTTTGGTTGAGATATCTGGGATCTCGATAGGATCTGTGATTCCTTTTTTCGCTAGCAGGCGAACCAGTTTGGTACGTGCATCTGCTGCTCTATCAACCGCTGTGCCTAGCACTTCTAGTGCAACTTCAGGAGCGTGCATATGTACACCATGAGAGGCAATCGCATAGTCCCAGCGCCATTGGGCATGACGAATATCTTGTAGGATAGGTTGCATTTCATCTTCAGTCGCACCAGCATCCCAGGCTGCGCCCGCTTCAAAGTGCGCTGCCACAATCTGCTTCTCTGCGGTTAGCTTCATGTTAAGCACTTGCGCTTTACGGCTAGAAACAATGTTCTGCATGGTCTCTTTGCTTTGTGTATGACAGTTTGCACAAGTGTCTTCAAAGCGGTCGAATGGGTTTCCGACTTTATGATCGGTATACACAGTTCCATCTTCCTTAGTCACTTTAGGCATGTGGCAGTCGACACAAACCACTTTGTTCTTACCATGGATGCCTTCACGCCATGTTTCATAGCCAGGGTGCTGTGCTTTCAACATTGGCGCCTTGGAGACTTTGTGTGTCCAGTCTTTGAAGTTAAGTGCATCGTAGTAGCGTTCCATGTCTTCCACGGTCGTACCTTGATCCCATGGGAACTTAACGCTTTTGTTTGGACCCGTGAAGTAGTATTCAACGTGGCACTGCGCGCACACAGAAGCTTGTTGATTGAGGCGGCTCTGCTCATCAAACTTCTTGCCAATCGCTTCGAATGCACGCTCAACATAAGGTCGAGTCACCTTCAAAGCGGGTTCGCCGTTTTTAAAGCCGTCACTTTGTGTATCATGACAGTCCGAGCAGCCAATTGGGTTGACGATCTCTTCGCCTAGGCGTGCCCATTTGCCTTCGAAGTAACCATCTTCGCCACGCTCTTCGATAACACGAGCTACATCTGGGCTCTTACAGCTCCAACACGCCATTGGCATAGGGCCAGATCCTTCGTCCATTGGTGCGCCCGTACGAAGTGTTTGTCGCACGTCGTCAAGTGCATAGAAGTGACCTCTGGCCTTGTTATAGTCTTTTGCAAAACCATAACCCGCCCACATGATCACCATATTAGGGTCTTCATGTAGCGCGTCTTCAATGTGCTCACTCTCTGAAGTTTGTCTCCAAGAATGATATTGGTCGGGGTGGTTCTGCTCGAATTGGTCGTTACGAGGGTCACCAATTGTTTTTTGTTCTGACGCAGCGAAGCTAGCTGCACTTACTAATGAAGTGCTGACCAGCAATAAGGCTGTGACGGAATTACGTATCCAGTGCTTTTTCACAGTGATATCTCCAATATACTGATTTTTATACCAAGCGTTGTGAGTTTGCTATTTCAAATTAAGAATTGGAGAATTCCTGTTTATATTAATTCATAAACAAACACATTTTGTTACGTGTTGAAGCATTGTTGTTTTAGATCAATTATCACTAGTGATATAAATCACGCTAGTTTAACAATAACCCTAAAGGGGTAGGTGAGGGTGTTTTGAGTGATTAATCATAAGAATTATTCTCATTAAAGAACAACAACTTAAGTCTATAACCATAACTAAAATGTGGTGACTGTGCTCACATAATCATCAATGCAAATTTTAACTTAACCCATTAGGGGTATATCCTTATTAATAGAAAGCGTTGTGGCTTTTCCAAAATAAGAATTGATATCATTTAGACGGTAATAGTGCTGTTTAAGGATACTTTTGTTTAATCGGATTTTTATTTAGTTGAGAGTTAAATAAATCCGATATAAGGAAAGGAAAAATGGGCAATATAAAATTGGCCATAGTCATAATGCTTAAATCCCTTCTAGCATTCTGCCTCTATGGTTATTCCATTCATGCTGTTGCCGAATCCGTTGAAATAACGCCAACGGAATCAAATAGGCATGCAGTCGAATTAATTCGCGATAAAGATTATAAGTGCGTTCAATGTCATAAAGATTCCAAAGAAACATTATTGGGTTCACATGGTATAGATGCACATAATATTGTTGGACGAGAAATTAACTGTACAGATTGTCACAGTAATATAAGTCCAGATCACCGAGAAGGGGCACCAGAGGTGATCAAATATCGATCCGCACAATCGCAAAAAGGAACAAATAAGGTATTTTTGGATCCTCAAAAGATCTTACAGGCAAATAGTGGATGTACAGATTGTCATAAACCAGAATATTTACAAGAAGATAACTGGACACATGACGTTCACGCTAAAAACCTAACTTGTTCAAATTGTCACGATGTACACGCTAATAAATCTAAGGTTCTGAGTTTAGATAAGAAACAAACGATCAAACTGTGTGTTGATTGTCACTCAGACTTTAACCAGAAGAAAGAGGAGGAGTAATCTATGAGCTGCTCTAGAAGAAACTTTTTAGCTGGTGCCGGTGCAGTGATTGTGACAACCGGGATCGCTGGCACATCGGTTGTTACTAGCAGAAAAACACTGGCTAGCGTACAGACTGATGGCACTAAGCGCTATGGAATGATCCACGATGAAACGGCATGTATCGGTTGTACAGCTTGTACAGAAGCGTGTCGGGAAGTGAATAAGGTCCCTGAAGGCGTTTCGAGGTTGGAAATTGTGCGCAGCGAGCCACAAGGTGAATACCCTGATGTCGATTATCGCTTTACACGAAACTCCTGCCAACACTGCGACAACGCACCGTGTGTCATGGTGTGCCCAACAGGTGCAGCATATAAAGATGAGAAGACTGGCATTGTCGACGTACATAAAGAGAAGTGTGTTGGTTGTGGCTATTGTCTACTGGCTTGCCCTTATCAAGTACGCTTTTTCAATCCAAAAGACGGTTCGGCCGACAAATGTAATTTCTGTCGCGATACGAACTTAGCACAAGGAAAACTGCCTGCTTGCGTGGAGTCTTGTCCAACAACAGCACTGATATTTGGCGATCTTAATGATCCAAACAGTAAGATCAACCAAGTGCTGAAATCCGAAGTGGTTTACCGAGATAAAGTGCATTTAGGTACGCAGCCTAAGCTTTACAAAGTGCCACATCAGAAAGGGGAGATTTGATTATGAGTGCATGGGATACAGCTTTCCAATCTGGAACCGTGGTATGGGATTGGATTATCGCTATCTACTTGTTTTTAGCGGGTATGTCAGCGGGTGCAGTGATGATCTCTATTTATCTCAAGAGGAAGGTTATCGAAGGGGACGCGTCGAAGAATGGGGTGTTAAAGGCAACGGCTTTTCTCGCGCCATTTGGCATCATTTCGGGCCTGCTTATTTTGGTGTTTCACCTTACGAAGCCACTCTCTTTCTGGAAGATCATGATCTTCTATAACCCAACGTCAGTGATGTCGATGGGTGTGATCCTATTCCAAGTCTACATGGCGATCTTATTCGTGTGGATCGGAATCATCTTTAGGGATCAGATCACACTGTTTTTGAGTGAGCAGAGCTGGCTTAAAGGGCGCTTAGATTTTGTTGGGAAACTCATTGGCAAACTAGAACCTCTTGAAAACGCGACAGAAATCTTTTTGGCAGTGCTAGCACTCTTGCTTGCGGCATATACCGGTTTCCTACTATCAGCGCTAAACACATTCCCAATGTTGAACAACCCAGTATTACCGATACTGTTCTTGTTCTCTAGCTTATCTTCGGGTGCTGCAGCCTGCATTTTGTTTGGGGTTCTGGTGTTTAAAGAGTCTCCTCAAGGCCCGAGTATCTCTTGGATCCATGGCTTCGAACGTCCAGTGGTGATGTTTGAACTGTTCGTTCTCGTGACCTTCTTCACTGGTTTGATCTTCGCTGGTGGTCAAAGCGAGCAAGCGGCGTGGAATGCAATTGGTAGTGGGTTCTGGGCGAGTTGGTTCTGGTATGGAGTGATTGGTATCGGCATGGTTTTACCTTTGCTGCTCAATGCTTTTACCCCTAAAGCGGTTCGTCATACTGGAGTCTACATTTTTGCTGTGACTTGCTTAAGTTTGGCGGGCGTTTTAATGCTTCGTACCTTTGTACTTTATGCTGGTCAATTAACTCTAGCGTAAGCCTGGGTTATGTTTGTTCTATCCGGCCCCTTCGTTGGGGCCATATCGAGGTGATATGCTAGGTTCTTTAGGGCTATTCAATCTCATTGGCGTCGCAATCCTCAGCAGTTTGGTGAGTATTGTTTATTTGGCTGGTAAGTATACTCAGTCAAAGTGCTACTCAGCCTTCATTGGCAGTGCGACTCAAGCGGCTTCTCTTCTATCGATTGCTGCTGTGAGTATCCTCGCTTTGGCTTTCTATCAAGACGACTTTTCGATTCTCTACGTCGCTGAGCATTCAAATACCCAACTACCGAGCGCCTTTAAAATAGCAGCCGTATGGGCCGGGCATGAAGGGTCGTTGCTGTTCTGGGTGCTTACCTTAAGCTGTTGGGCAGGGCTTATTGCAAGACAAAGCCACTACCGAGCGGACTATCGCGATGCGGTGCTTTGGGTAATGAATCTACTTCTCACGGTGTTCGCCTGGTTTACCTTATTTGCATCCAATCCATTTGAACTCAACTCAACTTTTGTCTCTGAAGGGCGCGATCTCAACCCTATGTTGCAGGATGTTGGGCTGATTTTTCATCCGCCATTACTCTACCTTGGCTATGTCGGTTTTTCTGTTGTTTTGGCGTTTTCAGTTGCGGCTTTGATGGTCAAACCTATTGAATTTGATTGGGTAAGACATTGCCGAACATGGTGCTTAGTGGCTTGGTGCTTCTTAACCGCAGGTATTGCGCTTGGCTCTTGGTGGGCTTATTACGAGCTTGGTTGGGGCGGCTGGTGGTTCTGGGACCCGGTTGAAAATGCGAGCTTGTTGCCTTGGCTAACTGCAACGGCGCTACTGCATATTTTGGGCGTTGCCAATGGGAAGAAACAGTTATTGAAGTGGTCTTTCAGTTTAGCTTTTATCACGTTTAGTCTAAGTATCTTAGGCACTTTCATTGTTCGCTCTGGAGTACTTACTTCAGTACATGCATTTGCGGTTGATCCGACCAAAGGGATGTCATTACTTTTGATCCTAGTTTTGGTATTACTGAGTTCTTTCTCCCTGTTAATCATCAAAGGGGAGCAATTCGAATCGCAAGCGATTGTTAGTTTTAAAAGCAAAGGCTTTATGGTGTTGATCGCCGCATTGATGTTGATACTGGCGATGTCGATCGTTTTGTTTGGTACTTTCTACCCGATGGTTTTCGAATTGTTAGGCCTCGGGACTATTTCTGTTGGCGCGCCGTATTTCAATCTGTTGATTGCACCATTGTGGCTATTGGCTCTTGTGATGATGGGTATCGCACCGTTAATGGTGTGTAAGCCACAATGTTCATTCAAGTTGGCGATGCTGTTGGCAGTGGTTTCCATGGTAAGTGGCGCGCTTCTATACGTACCACAAGTGTTAGTCAGTGACTTGTACTCAATCTCATGGATGGTATTGGTTACTTGGTGCTTAGCGTGTTGGGTCGTTTTTACCCATGGCTATGGTCTGTGGCGTGCCCGAAACACACGTTATCAGCGTAAGTTGTTTGGGATGTCGATAGCACATCTTGGTGTGGCTGCTCTCGCGGTAGGGGCTGGGATGAACAGCTTTCACTCTTTCGAAGCCAGCTACCGTTTGGCACCGCAGAGCCAAGTTGAATTTATCGACTGGACGTTGACCTATCAAGAGACAGAGCTTTATGTAGGAAATAACTACACAGCAGAGAGAGGCGTTATTGAGGTCTCAAACGAAGCGCATCGTTTCGTTATCGCACCCGAACGTCGCCATTATCCTGTACGGGTGATGAATATGAGTGAACCTGCGATGAAGTGGTTCTGGCATGGCGACATTTACATCACAATGGGAGAGAAGGTCGATCGTCAAGGTTATGCATTTAGAGTGCAGTACAAAGCGTATGTGCGCTGGATTTGGTTGGGGGCATTACTCATGATGTTAGGAGGTTTAGTGTTAGTCTTGCAAAGGTATCAGCGACCAATCAAGGAGACGGGTTATGAAATCCAATGTTCGCAATAAAATGGTGATGCTGTTTGCCATTGCTATTGTAGTGATGGTCGTCTTTGGTTTGGCTTTAGGTAAAAAACAACAAGTCAGTGTCACCGATCAACATACAAGAGACTTCCCTGAGTTTTCGCTTGCGAGTCTACCCATGCCCGTAGGAAGTACAGTAGGTGGAAATGCTCCTGTTACTTTGACGAGAGAAGATGTGACCGCACACCCTTACCAATTGGTGAATGTGTGGGCTTCGTGGTGCGGAATATGTAAGCAAGAGCACCCAGTTTTATTAAAGCTTGCGGATAGTGATGTACCTATCATTGGTTTGAACTACCGTGACACGGCCGCAGCGGCGATTAAGGAGCTTCAAACTTCCGGTAATCCGTACCATCAAGTGATAAGCGACCCGAATGGTCAATTGGCGTTGGATCTGGGTGTTATTGGTACGCCTGAGACATACTTAGTTGACCAGCAAGGGAGAGTGGTTAAAAAGCTAGTGGGTGCAATGACACAAGAAGTGTGGCAAGAGGAGTTTGCTGACTATTTTAAGAATAGGGTAACACTATGAATCACTTAGTCTTGGTATTGTGTTTTTTAAGTGTACTAGTTATAAGCCCATCATTAAAAGCTGATGAAGTGTTTGTCTCTAACAACAAACAGGTAGCGGTAGAAGTTGAACTATTTGAGTTTGATAATTTAGCGCAACAACAACAGGCAATATCATTAGCGAAAACATTACGTTGCCCCCAGTGTCAAAACCAAAATTTAATTGAGTCGAATTCACCAATAGCAAAAGATTTACGACTTCATGTATTTAAAATGGTTAAGTCTGGAAAAACCGATACACAAATCATTGAATATATGACTGAGCGTTACGGGGAATTTGTTCTATATAAACCCGCGTTCAAAATGACAAATGGATTACTTTGGCTATTTCCAATTCTCTTATTAGTGCTATTTATATATTTACTAATTAAAAGTGTTAAGGGGAGTCCATAAAAAATTAAATTAATTGTTTACCTCAAGATCGGTATTTTGTAACATATCCCACTCGTATATGACTTAGCACTCTAATATAAGGACGTATTGGTGGAAAACAGAATCTCAAATCTAAAAAAAGAGTTTTATAGCCATGTCCAATCTGAGCAGTGGGCAGACAAGTACAGTGCTAAGTCAACAGTCTCTCTTCTGACGCAAGAAGAGCTGGCAGAGTTGGAAAATGCTTGGATTCAACTCGTGATCTGGAAGCAGAAGCAGGTTGGTTAATCTGAGCTAACTGTCTAATTTTTAACCCCATGTCAACCTGGTTGATGTGGGGTTTTTTAATGTCATTAACAAAAAATGTTATATTATAACATTTTGTTGGTTCAGAGCCTTGAAAAAAGTGATCAACAGCGCCATAGTGTCTATCATTAGATTGTTCGCTACAAAATTATTACTTAAATGAATAACGTAGCGCTGTTAAATACAACGAATAGCAAGTGAGTGTAGATATGGCGGAAGTTCGTGCCAGAGTAGATTTTAAAGTAGGGGCCAGCAGCAACATTGATGCGGAGCTTCTTTCATTCCACGGCTTAAAAACAGATAAAGAACACGTTGCTGTCATTTTCAAAACGGCAGACAAAACGCAGGATGTCCCTCTAGTTCGTATGCACTCAGAGTGTTTGACTGGGGATGTGTTCCATTCGTCACGTTGTGATTGTGGCGAACAATTAGATGAGACGATTCGTCGTATGGGTGAGTCGGGCGGTATCATTCTTTACCTTCGTCAAGAGGGCCGAGGTATCGGTCTTTACAACAAGATTGATGCATACCGTTTGCAAAGCGAAGGCATGAACACCTATGAAGCCAATAACCACCTTGGTTTTGGTGATGACTTACGTGATTTCACGGAGGCCGCAGAGATGTTACGCGCGCTAGACGTGACTAAAATTCGTCTAGTTACTAACAACCCTAAGAAAATCAAAGAGCTGAAGTCTTACGGTATCGAGATTGAAGAAGTTGTAAACACCGCTGCCCATATCAAGTCGGGTAATGAGAGCTACCTAAAAGCAAAAGTGTCTCACGGTAAGCACAACTTAACTATCGAGTAACTTAGCGTGCTGCAACTAGCACAAAATGAAGCAAAAACCTCACAAATGTGAGGTTTTTTTGTATTTGCCTTGCAAATAAATTGTAACTTTGTATTATCGCAACACGTAGTGCAAATGATAATGGTTTGTACTACCAATATATAATAATTCAAGCTCAACAAGGATGCTTCATGACCATTAAATCTTTAGTGACTAAAGCGGTTACTTCGTCACTCATTTTTGCTTCTGCTTCATCTTTTGCGGCAGTGACTCAAGATCAAGTTGTCGAGCACTACGCTGACATCGCTCACGCGGTATTTGCTGACTCAGTGATCACAGCGAAAGCTCTTAACTCTTCTATCGACACATTTTTAGCTTCGCCGTCAGCGAGCAACTTTGAACAAGTAAAACAAGCTTGGTTAGAGTCTCGTGTTCCTTACCAACAGTCTGAAGTGTTCCGTTTCGGTAACGCAGTGGTTGATGATTGGGAAGGTCAACTAAACGCATGGCCACTAGATGAAGGTCTAATCGACTACGTTTCAACTAACTACCAATACGAGCTAGGTAACGAAGGCGCGAGTGCAAATATCGTTGCAAACGAAACCTTCCAAATTGGTCAAACTAAAGTTGATGCATCAAACATCACACCAGAGCTAATCGCTGACCTAAATGAGATCGGTGGTTCTGAAGCGAACGTTGCGTCAGGTTACCACGCAATTGAATTCCTACTTTGGGGTCAAGACCTAAACGGTACAAGTGCTGGTGCTGGTGCTCGTGCATACACAGATTTTGTTGTTGGTGCTGAGTGTACAAATGGTAACTGTGAGCGTCGTGGTGCTTACCTTAAAGCGGCTGCTGAACTTCTAGTTCAAGATCTAGAGTGGATGGAAAAGCAGTGGTCTGCGGATGAGAAGGGTAACTACCGTCAAGAGTTACTAGCTGAATCTAGTGACAATGGTCTTCGTAAGATGCTATTCGGCATGGGTTCACTATCTCTAGGTGAGCTTGCTGGTGAGCGTATGAAGGTAGCACTAGAAGCTAACTCTACTGAAGATGAGCACGATTGTTTCTCAGACAACACGCACAACTCTCATTACTACAATGAGCAAGGTATCTACAACGTTTACACTGGTCTGTACAAGCGTGAAAACGGCACATTGCTTTCTGGTCCAAGCATCTACGACCTTGTTGAGCAGAAAGACAAGCAAGCTGCAAAAGAGATCCAGAAGCAGTTTGACCTAGCACGTGCGCAAGTTGGTCAACTTGTATCTTCAGCAGAGAAGAACAACGAGTACTTCGATCAGCTAATCGCAGCAGACAACGCAGCGGGTAACGCACTAGTGAACAAAACTATCGTTGCACTAGTCTCTCAAACTGCAGCAATCGAGCGTGCGGCGGGCATCATCGGCATTGATAGCCTAAACCCAGACACAGCTGATCACGAGTTTTAATTTCTTGTGATATCTCGATATTTATAAGGGCTCGTTTGAGCCCTTATTTGTTGAGTCCATATCTGTTGAGAGCATATAGGTTGTGGCTCGAAGAGAAACTCTCGCGTCCAACCGAAGATGATTGTTCACCTTAGTCATCAAAGCTAACCCAATCTAATGAACCTAAGTATTAGCCAATAAAAAGTACAACGAAGCTAAATACTCACTAACTTAGCAAAGGCAATGTATGAAGTCGTATCTTTCCGCCTCGATTTTAACCGCTCTGTTTTTCGTTTCTCCATTACACGCCCATGATGTTTACTCAGGCGGTAAGACTACTGTCAAAAAAGAGGGAGCGAATGCATTCTCTCTTCCTGCAGCAAACCTGCCTATGACCAAACGCCTAGATTTCAGCGTAGGTAACAGCTTCTTTAGAAATCCTTGGGTGCCTGCGCCTGCATCGACAGATGCTCGTGATGGCTTAGGTCCACTATTTAATACTAACGGTTGTCAAAACTGTCACATCAAAGATGGACGTGGACACGCGCCTGAAAAAGGCGATGAGAATGCCGTTTCGATGCTGGTTCGCCTCAGCATCCCTGCAGAAACACCAGAGCAGAAAACCGCTTTTATTCGTGATGGCGTGATTCCAGAGCCAACGTATGGTGGTCAACTTCAAGATTTTGCGATTCAAGGTGTTCAGCCTGAAGGCAAGGTCAATATCTCTTACACTGATGTGCCTGTGACCTTTGCAGATGGCAGCGTTGTAACACTTCGCAAGCCAACACTGACAATCACTGACCTAGCGTTTGGTGAGATGCATCCTAAAACACAGTTCTCTGCACGTGTCGCACCACCGATGATTGGTCTTGGTCTGTTAGAAAGCATCCCTGAAGAGACCATTCTAGGCTTTGCTAAGCAGCAACAGCAAGAGAACAGGGGAGTGTCAGGTAAAGCGAACCAAGTGCTTGATGTACGCACCAACGATATGACTCTCGGTCGCTTCGGTTGGAAAGCAGGACAGCCCAATCTCATGCAGCAAAATGCCGCGGCGTTTAATGGTGACTTAGGTCTAACAAGTAACCTGTTCCCAAATGAAAACTGCACCTCGGCGCAATCAACGTGCACTGATTTCCCTGATGGCGGTAAGCCGGAAGTGAGTGACAACATTCTCGACTTTGTAGAGTTCTATTCTCAACACTTAGCGGTACCAATTCGCCGAAATGTAGAAGATCCACAAGTGGTTAAGGGGCAGGCACTGTTTGCGCAATCGGGTTGTCAAAGCTGTCACCAAACAAATATCCGTACTATGGAGCGAGAAGATCTGCCTGCACTGTCTAAGCAACTTATTAGCCCGTATACCGATATGCTTTTACATGATATGGGTGAAGGTCTGGCAGATAACCGACCAGAATACTTGGCGAATGGTCGTGAGTGGAGAACGACACCACTTTGGGGTTTGGGCTACACGCAAGAAGTTAACGGCCATACGTTCCTATTGCACGATGGTCGAGCTCGTAACGTGATGGAAGCGGTACTGTGGCACGGTGGCGAAGCCGAGCAAGCTAAACAGAACGTGCTCAAATTTAATAAGTCTGAACGTGACGCGCTTATTGCGTTCCTAAACTCGTTATAATCGACGTTCAGGCTCTATATCTTTATCGGAAATTCACAATGCTCAATATGTCTTGTGAATTTTCTTTGCTATGCGCTAAGTAAATCTATAATCAAATGCGCAACAATGCTCAACACTAGGTAACAACATGAAAAATCAGCAATTCATGAAAAATAAATTGTGGGCTCTTCCGCTTTCAGCTCTGGTTGTCGCGGGGTGTCAATCTTCAGGTGAATCTAACGTTTCGCAAGAGACAAACCTTGGTTACTCTGCCGATACAACTCAACACCTGAGCACAAATGTTTATCTGACTGAATTCAATTCAGCGGTAAATTTCGCGAAGCAAGCGTCTGAGCTAGAAGCGGCGGTTGAATCTTATTGCCAAAGCGATGCAGTGACATTAGATCAGCTAAAGTCGGAATGGCAACAAACTATGACGGCTTGGATGGCGTTGCAAGGGCAGGAGCGTGGCCCTGCAAAAGCGCTTGAAGAGAGCTGGAATGTACAGTTCTGGCCAGATAAAAAGAACACCACTGGGCTGAAAATGAGTCAGCTTAACCAGAAGAACAAGCGTTGGACGCAGCAAGATATCGCTATGCAGAGTGTGACAGTCCAAGGCCTTGGTGCACTTGAGTGGTCTTTCTACGATAATGCTTCTCCGCTATTAGCTGACAAGGTGTCTGGCTGTCAGAGCGTGACAGCGATTGCGCAGAACCTAGCTGTGAAATCTTCGACGATTGCTTCGGCTTGGCAGGTTAACCCTTGGACGTCTCTTGATGAGAAGCAATGGGAATCAGAATACATTGCACTTATGACGAATCAACTCGACTACAGCATGAAGAAGTTGAGCCGTCCATTGGCTAAAATCGGTAAGCCACGACCATACTTTTCTGAATCATGGCGTGCGCAAACCTCATTGGCTCAACTAAAAGCGAATGTTGTTGCACTAGAGGCGCTGTATTTGGCAGATGGTAAAGGTTTAGATGCAATTCTACGAGAGCAGGGACATCAAGACCTTGCTGATCGTGTTTTCGCTCAGTTTGAACAGACCATTGAAACTTGGCCAGAGCAAGAGAGCTTGTTTGAGTTGTTGCAAAGCAAAGAAGGCTATCGCCTTGTTTTGTCTCAATATAACAAACTAGAACAACTGAAATATCTGATTCACGAAGAAGTGGCAATCGAGCTTGGTGTGGTAATAGGGTTTAATGCAACTGATGGTGACTGATTCTACACGTAGAAACCTGTTGAAGGCGGCACTAGGTTGTGCTGCTGTTCCAGTATTGCCATTTGGTTGTGCTTCCAATCAATCGAATCAAGTAACAGATGGTTCGCCTAAACTGATTGGCTGTGCACTGAATGGCAGAGATCGCTTCTCAGCAGTGGTTGCCAATCAATTCGGAAAGCCTATTACTCAGTTGCCGATCCCAGAGCGCGGGCACGGCGTTGCAATAAGTCCAAAGCAAAATCACGCTGTCGTATTTGCGCGTCGTCCGGGTAACTTCTTTATCGTGTTTGATTACATGACTGGGCAACAGCTCAAAATGATGGTCAAAGGCAACAATCGCCATTTCTATGGGCATGGAGTTTACTCACTGGATGGTCGTTACCTATATGCGACCGAAGGTAAGAGTGACACCAGTGAAGGGGTGATTGGCGTTTATGATGTAGAGCAGAACTACGCCAAAGTTAAAGAGTTTAGTGGTTTTGGTATTGGCCCTCATGAAGTGATTATCATGCCGAGTGGTGATCTGGCGATTGGTGTTGGTGGTGTACACACAGATGGGCGAACACCGAAAAACCTCGATACCATGAAACCAAGCCTCACTTACCTTTCTGCTACGGGGCAGGTTATCGACCAAGTTGGATTGCCTGATAAGAAGTTAAGTATTCGACATCTTGCGCATGATGGTGCAGAGACGGTTCTATGCGGACAGCAATACCGTGGTGAACCGGACGAGTACCCATCTCTGCTGGCGATGCACACCAAAGGCGGTGAGTTTATTAGCTTGAATGCTGAGCCTGAGCAGTGGGCGAGGTTTAACCACTATATTGCGAGTATTGCGGCATCTGATGAATGGATACTAGCGACGTCTCCGCGAGGTAATTGCTACGGAATTTGGTCGAAAGAGACACGCGAACTTGTCGAGCTCTCGTATCTTGCTGATGCTTCTGGTGTGGTACTACTTGCAGATGAATTTCGACTAAGTTCAGGTGCTGGTGGTGTGATCAGTCAGTCTCGACCACACGATAAATCGACACTTCAATCGGGTATTCAATGGGATAACCACTGGAGTGCAACTTGATGCGTAAAAATCTTTAAAAAATAACATGCTTGCTCCATTTCTTTGCCATACTTAAAAGATGATTTGGCATCAGGAGCATCGCATGTTAGTGAAGTATATTTTCGCCATATTACTGGTGGTCTCCTCGCATTCGTGGGGCTCCGCCAGTCATCAGATCAGACAGGATACTAAGCCTGGATCTGACCTGTCATTTTCGCTCCTGTATCCAGAGTTAACCCAACGTGTCTATCAAGAGACCTCTTACCCTGTTGTTTGGGCCTCACCAGCAGCATCTAGCGCTTTTGAATTCCAATTATCGATCATTGATAAGGCTCAGTTTGCGCCTCTTTTCAGTGAGCAATTAAAGCAAATCGCAGAGCATAAAGCGTCAGGT
Source organism: Vibrio sp. D420a (assembly GCF_030248625.1). NCBI lineage: Bacteria > Pseudomonadati > Pseudomonadota > Gammaproteobacteria > Vibrionales > Vibrionaceae > Vibrio > Vibrio sp. D420a. Next base: position 30,069 of record NZ_JAHGAN010000019.1, read on the forward strand.
GAATGGGACAAAGTGGATATCCTCACCACAGATGCACTTCTTCACTATTTGAGCTATGTCGAGAATGCGCCGCTGATTGGTAAAGAGTGGTATTTCTCAGAGAAATTGCAAGATAGGTTACCTGAACCCGCCCCAGAGACCATAGAACGCCTACGGGACAGCATTGATAACGGCTATCTGTTGGAATTGGTGCTTTCCTATGCGCCACCTGTGGGCAATTTCGATCAGTTTAAAGAGTCTTATGCAGTATTGTCTCAAGCGATGGATGAGACAGTCCCTCTGTACGATCAAATCGGCCTTAAACGGTTTGAAGATGAGATCACACAAAAGCCAATCTTATTAGAGAGAATGGCTTTGGTGGGTGTCGATATCTCTCACGTAGACCCAAATATTCCGATTTTCGATCTTGAGCTAGAGATCGCTGTTAAATCCTTCCAGAAGATCCATGGAATAAAATCGGATGGGATCATAGGCCCCGATACGATGAAGTGGATCAACATGCCATTTGACGATCGCTTGCGAGCGATTGCATTGAATGCGGAGCGTGCGCGCCTGTGGCCGAAAGACAAAGATTCTCTGATTGTGGTTAATGTGCCTAGCTTTGAAATGAAGTATTGGGAGGGCGGCAAAGAGGTCTTTGAATCTAAGGTTGTTGTGGGTAGGAAGTCACGTAAGACTCCATTATTAGAGATCAATCTCGACTCTGTGATTCTCAATCCAACTTGGAATGTACCGTGGAAGATCATGGTTAAAGATATTTTGCCTAAGGTACGAGAAGATGAGAGTTACTTAACGAGTAACAATTTCCTAGTGATTGACGGCTGGAGAACGATGGAGACCATAGATCCTGAGCTCATCGATTGGCAGAGCATTAATTTTAACTCCTTCCCTTATCGCATGAGACAAGAAGCGGGCTCACGTAACGCATTAGGCTTGTATAAGTTCAATACGCCAAATAACCGCGCCATCTATTTGCATGACACACCGAGTAAAGGTTTATTCAATGACGACTTCCGTGCCTACAGCTCTGGGTGTATTCGCGTAGAGCATGCTGAAGAGCTGGCAGAGTTGTTGTTTGCAACTAAAGTTAGAAAGGCACCACAACAAGATGGTTCGCTAGGCCCAAACACCAAAGTTAGGCTCAAAAAGCGAATCCCGGTGCATATTATTTATCAAACCGTTCTGTTTGAAGAGGAAGGGATCCAATATCGCGGTGATGTCTACCAGTACGATAAGGAAGGCGGAGAAGGGTGATCTTGACCAAAATTTACAAACAAAACTTTATTGATGAAATTATAATGCCTATCAATAACTAAGAGTTTTAAGGCATCAGAAATAACGTCTTTGAGCAAATTTTGCTCATTGACGTCGCTATACCCATTATGTATCGTGCGTTTTTTGTTCGATTTAATGGGATTTTTTGCTGTATGTCTCAAAATGTATTCTCTCGCCGTCAGTTTCTCACTCTTGCTGGTGGCTCTGTGGTCGCGGCTTCTCTCACACCTTCAATCGCGTTTGCTTCGTACCCAGACCAGCCTAGAGTCATTAGCATGAATAATCTTCATACCGGTGAACGATTGGAAAGCTGCTACTTCGATGGTAAGAATTACGTGGGTGATGAAATGGCGCGTTTGAGCAAGTTGTGTCGCGATTTCCGTCGTAATGAAATTCACCCAATGGACAAGAATCTGTTTGACCAAATCACTCAGATCCAAAATATCCTTGGTATTCAAAAAGAAGTACAGATCATCTCTGGTTACCGCTCTCCAGCGACTAACGAAGCGCTTCGATCAAACTCAAGCGGTGTGGCGAAAAAGAGCTATCACATGTTGGGTAAAGCGATCGATTTCCGTATCGATGGCGTAGACCTAAAAGAGTTGCGTGACGTTGCGAAAAGTTTGAAAGCGGGTGGTGTAGGTTATTACGCTCGTAGTAATTTCATTCACATTGATACTGGTCCTGTGCGCAGCTGGTAAGTAAGCCTCGGCTTAATGCGTTCTGTTGTACCAAGTTCAAAACTTGTCAAAATAGACATCCAATGTCATAGTTTGCGCCAGATTATGTAATGGAACGCTAAATTAGCCATTATTAAGTTTGCTTTCTAAGGTTTGTATATGTCTCTTAAGTATCAAGTTGTACCGGTTACCTCTTTCTCTCAAAACTGTTCGATTGTGTGGTGTGATGAAACCATGGAAGGCATTGTTGTCGATCCTGGCGGTGACGTTGCACAGCTAGCAGCAATCATTGAAGAGTTGGGCGTAAAAGTGGTGAATTTGGTGCTTACTCACGGTCACTTGGATCACGTAGGTGGCACAGTTCCACTGGCAGAAATCTTAAATGTTGAGATTGTCGGTCCACACAAAGCGGATAACTTTTGGCTTCAAGGTCTAGAGAACCAAAGCCAAATGTTTGGTTTCCCTTTGTGTAAAGCATTTGAACCTAATGCATGGCTAGATGAAGGGGATAAGGTGACATTTGGTAATCAAGTGATCGACGTAATCCACACGCCAGGCCACACCCCAGGTCACGTTGTGCTATTTAGCGAAGAAGCGCGTATGGCGTTTGTGGGTGATGTGCTGTTCAACGGTGCGATTGGTCGTACAGACTTCCCTCAAGGTGACTTCAACACGCTAATCTCGTCTATCAAGACTAAGCTTTGGCCCCTAGGTCGCGATGTGACGTTTGTGCCGGGTCATGGTCCTGAATCGACTTTTGGTCGTGAGCGCGCATCTAACCCGTTCGTTGCTGATGAAATGCCACTTTACTAAACGAGCGATATAGCTTACTTCCTATCTAAATAAACAGCTCGCTCAAGAGCTGTTTATTGTTCACGTTCCGCCGCTGCAAGGTAACGTCGAGCAAGTCCCACAAATTCTTCCCCAGTCATTTTTAAGTCATTGGTTGATATAAAGATATCGTAGCCATGATAGCCACGCTGATAACGCATCCGGTTTGCCAGCATCGCTTGTAAACCTGAATATTGCCAACGCTTGTCTTTCCCTTTTGTTAGGGCTTGTGCCTTTGAGGCATTAAGCGCGTCTTGGTCGATAAAAATATCGCTGTTATCGTCGCTAAAACGCATCTTGCCGTTGAATTGTGATGAGTCCAAAACGATGTCTTCAAACTTAGATTCATGCCCCGCCTGCTTAGCCCCAAGGTAGAGTAGTGCGCGTTGGTTTAGTAGCAGTTCAGTTGTGATCTTAGGACAGATGGAGTCAAGGTAAGGGGCGTAGTCTCGAATTTTGATACCAATCCAAGGAAGAGGTTGATGCCATCCATCTTGTTGATAAGTACATAAGCCAATCTTTTCTATGTTTGACCATTTCAGTACCCAGCCACCTTTATAGAAGTGTTGCTGAAAATGAGTTGGCGTTAGCGTAAACAGGACTCTGCTACGCAGCATCAAGTAGTAGCCAGCGACAAGTAAAACAATAACCAAAAAAGAGCCAACAAAAAGTAGGCGAGGGGCGTCATAATAGAGGGCAACCAATAAGCAAACGAAGCCCAAGATCACAGCGACATAACGATATGCACTTTTGAATTTAGGTAGTGAAAAGTTTGCAATATGACGTGTTTCCATAGGGTTCACCAAGTTTCATATTTTGGGTCTGGATGGATAACCAGTAGATATGACCTCAAATTAATAATGCCCTGTCTAAATAATAGACGTTGATAGACAATATCGTTATTTTTCGTCGACTTTCGACGCTCCACTCTACAAATAGCTCCCGTTTTTTGGTATAAATCGCGCTTCAAATTTTCACCACTGCGAGTTAGAGCAGTGAACTGGAGAAATATTCAATGAGACTTGCTCATAAGCGTAAGGTGCAGGCGAAGCTGCAAAAGCGCATTAAAGCGGCTGTAGCAAAAGTAGAAGCAACGCCAAAAACAGCAAAGCCTGTCGCAGAGAAAGTTGTAGCAGAAAAAACTGTAGCAGCAAAACCAGCGGTAGAGAAAACAGTAGCAGCACCAAAAGCGGCGTCTGTATCACTGACTCCTAAACAGCAACAAGTTCTAGACATCGTTGCTAGCAATGCCGACGGCATCAACCCTAAAGGTATCGGCCTAGCGGCTGGTCAAGAAGATGCGAAAGCTGGTTCATGGGCAACGGGCGCATTGAAAAAACTTCTTGAAGAAAACCTAGTAGCGAAAGAACAGCTTGCAGGTAACAAGGTTGTCTACAAAGCTATCTAATTCCTTTGGAGTTAATTCGCTTTCTAAGTTTTAAGCCTCGATCTTATCGAGGCTTTTTTACATCTAGCGCCTGCCAAACTCTCTACTGCTCCTGAACACATCCAACTTACAAAGACTTTTTCAATATTTTATAAGTGCTTATGTTCATAATAACTTGGCACTCTACACGACGTCTGTCACGTTCTCGTAAAATGTTGTTAACTTTAGCCATAGATTACTACGTACGAACTTTTCTTTACGATCTCCCGTTTATCGCTTCTCTATCTCTTTAATTTTCGTTGTTTGGGTAAAAGTCCTACGTATTACTACTTAGTTCTTTGGTCTAATACTGAATTTATTGGCTGCGTAGCCTGCGTGCTCATTCCCATTTCTTATTAACAGACGTCGATGCATTCTTTGTTTGAATCATAAAGTACTCATAGAAAGAGTATTGAACCCAACAAAGGACGTGAACATGAGTCTTATTTCTAACTCCCTCACTCGAGTGTTTAAAAACGTAGCGGTTACCGCGACAGCTTGTTTAGCAATGGTTGCTACAGGCGCGACAGCTGCTGACAAAGTCTATCGTTTGAAACTGGCAGAAACTTGGGGACCAAACTTCCCAATTTTCGGTGACACCACTAAGAACATGGCCAAGATGGCTGAAGAGATGTCGAACGGTCGTCTACAAATTCGTATCGACTCTGCGAATAAACACAAAGCACCACTAGGTGTATTCGATATGGTGAAATCTGGTCAGTACGATATGGGTCACTCTGCATCGTATTACTGGAAGGGTAAGGTGCCAAACACGCTTTACTTCACTTCGATGCCTTTCGGTATGCTACCAACAGAGCAGTACGCTTGGTTCTACTACGGTGGCGGTATGGAACTGATGGAGAAGGTTTACTCTCCACATAACCTACTTTCGTTCCCAGGTGGTAACACAGATACTCAGATGGGTGGTTGGTTCCAGAAAGAGATCAACTCAGTAGAAGATCTACAAGGTCTTAAAATGCGTATCCCAGGCTTCGCTGGTGAAATCTTAGCAGAGCTAGGTGCTAAGCCTACAAACATCGCACCGGGCGAGCTATACACGTCTCTAGAGCGTCGTACGATTGATGCATTGGAGTGGGTAGGTCCATCTCTAGACTTACGTATGGGCTTCCACAAAATCGCACCTTACTACTACACAGGTTGGCATGAGCCAGGTACAGAGCTTCAGTTCCTAATCAACAAGCGTACTTGGAACAAGCTACCAGATGACCTGAAAGCGATCCTACAAGTAGCGATGAAGACTGCTGCTTACGACATGTACACGCAATCTAAGCACGAAAGTGGTAAGAACTGGGCTTCAATCCAGTCTGAGTACCCAAATGTTCAGGTAAAAGACTTCCCAGTTGAAGTAATGACTGCACTTCGTGAAGCGAATGACCGCCTATTGAAAGAGCATGCTGACAAAGACGCAACAGCGAAAGAGATTCAAGCTTCGCAAGCGGCTTACATCGAGCAAGTTCGTCCATGGTCAAACATCTCACACCGTGCTTACCTAAACAGCCAAGCACAATAATAGGTTTGCGTATTAAAGCGTAATCCAAAAAATCGGTAGCTTGGGCAAGTCTTAAGCTACCGAGAAGCCCAAGAAAACCTCTTTGCAGTTTCACCTTAAATAATAACGAAACGCTAAGAGCCCCTAATACAGCTCCGCTGTTGCATTGAGCGGAGCCATTTCAAATTCCATGGAGTAGGGAATGAGAAGTCTAATTTATATCGAACGAGCCTTTAATCGTTTTGGTGATTTCCTTGGCTGGTTATCCAGCATCCTGTTCATCTTGTTGCTTGCCAACGTGGTGTATGACGTTGTGATGCGTTATGTATTTAACGACGTGTCGATTGCGTTTCAGGAGATGGAATGGCACCTATTCTCGGCCGTATTCCTACTTGGCGTTCCTTATGCTATCAAAGCGGGTGGCCACGTACGTGTTGACCTGTTCTACGAGCGCCTTTCCAATCGTGCTCAAGCCATTATCGATTTACTAGGGACAATATTCTTCCTGTTCCCGTTCTGTTTGTTGGTAGCTTGGTACGGTATCGATTTTGCCAAAGAGAGTTACTCACTAGGTGAAACATCGGGAGACCCGGGCGGCTTGCCGTATCGCTGGATTATTAAAGCGATGATCCCATTGTCATTCCTATTTATGGCAATCAGTGGTGTTGGCCTGATGCTTCACTCACTGAACAAGATATTTAACCCACACCTGATTCAGTCACACGAGCAAAAGTAAGGAGACAAAAATGATCGGTATTGTAATGTTTTTTGTAGCCTTGTTTGCGTTGCTACTTGGCTTCCCGGTTGCGTTTACCTTTGGTGGTATCGCGTTGATTTTTGGTGTGTGGGCCGAAGGTATGGATATGTTTGCCTTCATGCCTTATCGAATCCAATCCATCATGGAAAACACGGTGTTGATGGCGGTGCCACTGTTCGTGTTCATGGGCTTGGTTCTACAGAAGACTCGTCTTGCTGAGCAGTTGCTTGAATCCATGGGTAAGCTGTTTGGTGGTGTACGAGGCGGTATCGCTATCTCGACAGTTTTGGTAGGCGCACTACTTGCTGCCTCGACAGGTGTAGTAGGGGCTTCAGTGGTAGCAATGGGTCTTATTTCACTCCCTGTTATGCTTAAGTACAACTACGACAAAGGGTTAGCGTGTGGCACCATCTGTGCTTCCGGTACTCTAGGGCAGATCATCCCACCTTCTATCGTACTTATTCTGCTAGGTGATGTGCTTGGTGTACCTGTTGGTGACCTTTTCCAAGCGGCAGTATGGCCGGGTTTGGTGTTGGTTGGTGCTTATGTGTTGTACATCCTTATCTACGCAAAAATGAACCCTGAAGCAGCGCAAGCGATCCCAAGTGACGATAACATCAGCCGTAAGCAAGAAGTTATTACCGCTCTGAAAGCTGTGATTCCGCCTCTAGCTCTGATTGTTGTGGTACTAGGTTCAATCTTTGCGGGTGTTGCGACGCCAACGGAATCAGCCGCTCTTGGTGGTGCTGGTGCTATCGTATTAGCGCTACTTTACCGTCAGTTTAGCTGGACAATGGTATACGAAGCGTCAAAAGAGACAGTGAAAGTGACAGCAATGGTATTTGCTATCCTGTTGGGTGCAACGGCCTTCTCTATGGCGTTTACTTACACTGGTGGTGACTACCTAGTTGAAGAGTGGATGCTACAAATTCCGGGTGAGAAGTGGGGCTTCCTGATTATCACGATGTTGGTTATTTTGATTCTTGGTTTCTTCATCGACTTTGTTGAGATCTGTTTCATCATCGTACCAATCATTGCACCCGTTGCTGAGATCATGGGCATCAACATGACATGGTTTGCAATCTTGATCGCAATGAACCTACAAACCTCTTTCTTAACACCACCATTCGGATTTAGCCTGTTCTACCTGAAAGGTGTAGCGCCTAAAGGTGTGACGACTCGTGATATTTACCGTGGTGTAATGCCGTTTATCGGGATTCAGATACTGGTGCTCGCATCGCTATTGGTATTCCCTGAATTCTACGGAATGTGATCGCCTGATTACATAAAATTAACAAGTCTTGATAAAGTAAAGCTGCTCTTAGGGGCGGCTTTGTTTTTACTAAGCTGCAAGGAAACTGGCTGTTTCGGCCAAAGAGCGAAATAATGAAAGCATATAGAGCTGACGTATCCAAGGAGTGGAAATGCCTCTAAAAGCGAAACTGATTCTATTAAGCCTATTACCCTTGTTGTTGGTGATGGCTCTTACCAGCTGGATCTCTGTTTTCCAAGCCAAGACCTTGGGTGAAAAAGAGGTGGAGCTGTTCCATTCAAGTTTGATTAAGTCTAAAGAGTCTGCATTAAAGGACCTGGTCGATCTGGCGTTTGATGCTATCTCTCACATCTACAACGATCCCGATATGGACGAAGCCGAAGCTCAGCACGCCGTCAAAGCGATCATCAGCAAACTGCGCTACGGCACAGATGGTTATTTCTTTGTTTATGATGAGTTTGGCACCAATCTTGTTCACCCTGTTATGCCTGAACTGCAGGGAGAGAACCTTCTTCATATCCAAGACGAAAACGGCAACTATTTGATTGAGTCTTTGTTAGCTCAAGCAAGAAGTGGTGGTGGATTTCACCATTACCTGTGGCAGAAACCGTCGACCGATGAGATTGTCCCTAAACTGAGTTATGCATCGTGGCTAAGTAAATGGAATTGGATGATAGGAACCGGGCTCTATATTGAAGATGTCTCTCAGGAGGTCACCAATATGCAGTCTGCGGTTAATAACAATATCGAAACCACTTTCTTCACTATGGTGGTTATTGTAACGGTCACCGTGGCCGTGATTGTGGTGCTGACACTCGCGGTTAACCTGCATGAACATCGCATTGCAGATAAGAGCCTTAAAGAACTTGCCCATAAGACGGTGATGTTCCAAGAAGACGAGAAAAAGCATCTAGCTCGCGAACTTCATGATGGGATAAATCAATTACTTGTGTCGAGTAAATGTCACCTAGAGCTGTTAGGGACTAAACTGGATGATGACACCCAAAAAAGACATTTGGAGAAATGCCAGAACTCGTTAATGACAGCAATTAACGAAGTTAGGCATATTTCTCACAATCTTCGCCCAAGTGCTTTGGATGATTTAGGGCTTGAAGCGGCACTGAATTCGCTGTTGATTGATTTCAAATCACATTCTCAGATAGAGACAGAAGCGGCAATCAGTTTAAATGGTTTAAAGTTGAAATCAGAAGTGACAACAACACTTTATCGTGTTGCTCAGGAGTCATTGACCAATATTGAGAAGCATGCGAGTGCCAATAGTGTGAGAGTGGCACTTCAGCCTTTGGGTAGTATGTTGCAGCTGATTATACGCGATGACGGCGTTGGTTTTGATGTCAGCACAACACTGCGCAAGTCGGGTATTGGACTGCGCAATATGCGCGAACGCGTCGAGTTTATTGGCGGTGAATTTGAATTGGAAAGTGAGCCGGGCTTCGGCACAGAGATCACCGTATTATTGAAATTAGATGGATTAGTTTATGGATAAACCAATTAAAGTGGTGATCGTCGATGATCATCAAGTGGTATTAGATGGATTTATCGCACGTTTGCACTTAGAGCCTAAGATCGAAGTGATTGGGTCTGCAAGCAATGGTTTAGAAGCGGTTGAAGTGGTGAAAGACCTACAACCCGATGTGGTGCTGATGGACGTCAGCATGCCGATTATGAATGGCATCGACGCCACTCGATTGATTAAAGAAGAGACGCCGGATATCAAAGTGCTGATGTTAACCATGCACGACAACCGCGAATACATCATGAAAGTGATGCAGTCGGGTGCTGTGGGTTACATGCTTAAAGAGATATCTGCTGAGAAAATGGTGCAAGCGATTAAGACCGTTAATCAAGGCTCCACCTATTTCTGTGAGAAGGTGACTCAGACTCTGTTCACTCAGCCTATCACTCCAACTCAAACAGCAAAGAATCCGTTGAGTAGACGAGAAGAGGCGGTATTGAAGCTGGTGGCGAAAGGGGAGAGCAGTAAAGCCATCGCTAAGACGTTGGATATTAGCTATCGAACGGTCGAAACGCACAGGCAAAACATAAAGCACAAATTGGACATTCATTCGACCGCTGAGCTGGCGAAATTCGCGGTTAACTCCGGTCTTGTTGAATGATCGCTCCCTAATTATTGCGCTTATAAAGTGCTTTTTAAGCATAAAAATACTTTGACCTGAAAGTAATTTAAATCAATAGACCGACGTGTTCGGTCTTTTTTTGGTCATAAACTCGAGTAAATTGGTTACATTTGAGTGAAAACTCAGCGAACTGCCTATGGTTTACTGAAAACAACAGCTTAACCTGCTAAACTTCAGTCATCCAAGTATTTGAATTGCTGTGACAACGAACTTGTTCTGCTTGGATTGAGTGTTCTGGTTTGTTTTATTTAGTCACAATATGATTAGGGATATTACTAAATTAGTAGTACCCCGTAGAGAGGGATAATGACTAAAGGTATAGATAAATACAGTATTGACAGTACCGATTACACGGTAGGTCAAGATAACGTACAAAAATGGGGTTTTGATGTTCACAACCCTGTTTTTGGTATTAGCGCAGGTCTTATTGCGCTGTTTTTAATTGGGATATTGGTTACGGATACCGCGTCGGCTAAGGCGGCACTAGACGGTGTTAAATGGCAAATCATCAACTCGTTCGATTGGCTATTCATCTGGTCTGGCAACATTTTCGTTATTTTCTGCCTAGGCTTGATCGTTTCTCCGTTTGGTAAGATTCGTTTAGGTGGTAACGACGCAACGGCTGATTACTCATTCATGTCTTGGCTGGCAATGTTGTTCGCCGCAGGTATGGGTATTGGTCTAATGTTCTGGAGTGTGGCAGAGCCAGCAGCATACTTCACTGGCTGGTATGAGACGCCGCTTGGCGTTGAGCCTAATACACCAGAAGCAGCACGCTTGGCGATGGGTGCAACTATGTACCACTGGGGGCTTCACCCATGGGCTATTTACGGTGTGGTTGCTCTGTCTTTAGCATTCTTTACCTACAACAAAGGTCTTCCGCTTTCGATTCGTTCTATCTTCTATCCGATTTTAGGCGACCGCGCATGGGGTTGGGCTGGTCACATCGTTGATATCTTAGCGGTACTGGCAACGCTGTTTGGTTTAGCTACATCTCTTGGCTTAGGCGCGCAGCAAGCTGCATCAGGTATCCAACATGTATTTGGTATTGAAGCTGGACTATCACTGCAAGTGATCGTTATCAGCGTCGTGACTCTGCTTGCCGTTGTTTCGGTACTGCGTGGTATCGACGGTGGTGTAAAAGTCATCAGTAACGTCAACATGCTAGTGGCGTTCTTACTATTGATTTTGGTTGGTCTGATTGGCTATGCAGTAACGCTCGGCTCTATTCCAACTACATTGATGGCGTACATTGAGAACATCATTCCACTGAGTAACCCACACGGTCGTGAAGATGAAGCTTGGCTACATGGCTGGACGGTATTCTATTGGGCTTGGTGGATCTCTTGGTCACCATTTGTAGGTATGTTCATCGCACGTGTTTCTAAAGGTCGTACCGTTCGTGAATTTATCACAGCAGTACTGATTGTTCCGACGACAGTAACTATCATCTGGATGTCAGTATTTGGTGGCTTAGCGATTGATCAAATTGTGAACGGTATTGGTCAACTAGGTACAGAAGGTCTAACTGATATTTCACTAGCGATGTTCCAGATGTTTGATGTGCTGCCGTTTGGTACGCTGCTTTCAATTATTGCCGTGATTCTAGTACTTGTGTTCTTCATCACGTCGTCGGATTCAGGTTCGTTAGTAATCGATAGCATCACTGCAGGTGGTAAAGTTGATACTCCGGTACCGCAGCGTGTGTTCTGGGCGTTCCTAGAGGGTGCAATTGCGGTGGCGCTACTTTGGGTTGGTGGCACAGAAGCGGTACAAGCACTGCAAGCGGGTGCGATTTCAACGGCTCTTCCGTTTACGCTTATTCTACTGCTGATGTGTTTAAGCCTACTGATGGGTATGCGTACGGAGAAACGTTAATTGATCTGGTAAATCTGTAACGAAATATAGATTTTTGATCTAAATATGAGGCGAAAGAGTGATGCTCTTTCGCCTTTTTTATACACAAAATATAAGGGCTTTATGGGACAAAAAAGACCGATTTGAGCGTTATAAATTTGGCGAAGTGACAAGCTTTTGTCATAAAATAACGCTATGAATCTTGTGGCGTTATTTTAGGCATTTATTTGTTAAAACCACTCGAACTTAGTTATTAATTTGGTTAGTATGCGCGGGTTTTCCAACCACTTGTGTACTAAGAATGAAACTAACATTAAAGCAAAAGTTGATAGGCGCGAGCTTATCAGCAGTGGTAGTTATGGCAACTGCGTTGACATGGCTCTCTGCAAACCAACTATTTGAACAAACTCGCAGCGGTATTTACATGCGAGCAGAAAGCGTATCGGAAGCGGCTTCTGAAGGTATTAAAAATTGGATTGATATTCGTAGAGACATTGCATCTGCATTTAATGATTTTTCGCAAGAGAGCGATGTAGTCCCGTACCTAAAACAAGCTCGCGTAGCGGGTGGCTTTGACGATATTTTCCTTGGTACACCAGAAGGTGGTATGTACCGCTCTCACCCAGAGCGTAACCGTGCAGGTTATGATCCGCGTCAGCGCCCTTGGTATCAAGAAGCAAACGCTGCAGGCAAGCAGATCATCACAACGGCTTACACAGATGCGATCACTAAAGCGCTTCTAGTAACGATTGCTGAACCTGTACGTAAGAATGGTCAATTTGTTGGTGTTGTTGGAGCTGACGTACTGATTGATCAACTGGTTAGCGACGTAATTAGCCTTGATGTGGGTGACAACGCATACGCAATGTTGATCGATGCAACAGACGGTACATTCTTAGCACACCCGGATTCTGCACTGAGCCTGAAGCCAGTAAGCCAACTGTCTAACGATATCTCTATGTCGACTATTGAGAACGCAGTTCGCACGGGCAGCATCGAGATCATTAATGAGCGTGGTAAAGAGAAGCTGCTTTACTTCACTAAGGTACCAGACACGAACTGGATCTTTGCTGTTCAAATGGATCGCGCAACTGAAGAAGCGAGCCACTCAACACTACTTACTCAGCTGATCACGACTGCTGTAGTTATCACTCTAGTCGTTATCGCACTGGTATCTTGGTTAGTGGGCTTCCTATTCCGCGATCTAAACCGCGTATCTCTTGCTCTAGAAGAAATTGCATCAGGTGAAGGCGATTTAACTCAACGCCTTGAACCTAAGAGCGATGATGAAATTGGTCAACTGGCTGAGAACTTCAACCGCTTTGTGGGCAACATGCACACCATGGTGCTTAAACTGAGTGAAGTATCGGCTTCTTTGGCGAATCAAGCTCGTCAAACAGCGTCACAAGCGGAAGAGCGTAGTGCTCGTATCCAGATGCAACAAGACGAGATCAACATGGTTGCGACCGCTGTAAATGAAATGGCAGCAGCAACTCAGGAGATCGCAGGTAACGCGGACCACACGGCACAGAACTCTTCTGAAGCGGTAGGTGCGTGTGAGCACGGCACAGGCCAAGTGACTCAAACTCAAAGCTCGATTCAAAACCTTGCGCAAGAAGTTCAAGTAGCGACTAACGTTATTCTTGAGCTAGAAGAGCACGGTAACAGCATCAACGCGATTCTTTCGAACATTCAAGGCATCGCAGAGCAAACGAACCTTCTTGCATTGAACGCAGCGATTGAAGCGGCACGTGCAGGTGAGCAAGGCCGTGGTTTTGCTGTGGTAGCTGATGAAGTACGTGTTCTGAGCCAACGTACACACGGCTCTACGCAAGAAATCCAGCAAACTATCGAACTGCTACAAGGCACAACGGGTAAAGCGGTTAGCATTATGAACGATAGCCGTTCTCTTGCTGAAACCAGCGTAGATGACGCAAACTCTGCGGCTGCGAGCCTAACGCAGATTCACGCAGCGGTTGAACGTATCAGTGATATGGCGACGCAAATCGCTTCTGCTGCTGAAGAGCAAGCATCGGTAACGTCTGAGATTACTCGTAACACTGAAGGCATCCGTGACGTGTCAAACGAGCTAGCTGACGAAGCACACCAAGCGGCAGAACAAGCGGCTCAGCTGTCTGAACTTTCTCATGAACTAGAGAACGAAATCAGCCGCTTTAAGCTGTAATCGAACCCAATAAAATAAAAGCCCCAACCTAGATTTAGGTTGGGGCTTTTTAGTATCTACTTTCTGAATCGGTTTGTTAGCTGATTACTTAAACTCAAACTTGCCTTTCATGATTGCCCAGTGGCCTGGGAAAGAGCAGATAAACGAGTAGTCACCACCAGCCTGCATTTTCTCTGTGCTAAAGGTGACAGAAGCGGATTCGCCTCCACCAATAATGCGTGTAAACGCGTATACACGATCATCGCCCGGTTTTACGTAGTTGTTGTCTAGACCAGCAGACATACCATCAATGCCGACGGCTTGAACTGATGCTGTATCAGTGATTACGACGTTGTGTCCCATTGATTGTGCTGGCATAGAGCCCGTGTGGTTTAGCGTTAGTGTCACCTCTTTACAGCTAGCTGGAACGCTTAGGGTATCCGTTGAAAACTTCATTTGGTCGCTAGCATCAATTGATACTTCACATTCAGACGCTTGGGCAGTAAAACTCGCACCAATAAGAGCGACGGTGGTTGCGATTAATCGTAAAGACATACGTTGTTCTCCATTATTGTTTTTGGGGGAGGTTATTCCTTAAAAACGATCGATACGTATTATCTTCGAAAGTTGATCATAGAAATGTGCTACAGCCAGAATTATAAGCAACTCATTGCTTTATATTTGTTAGCAAATAATATCCGTTGAGGGTGGGTAGATTTCTGATGAGCTGAAGTGGCTAAATACCGGCTTGATGAAAAAATCCGAGCGACGAGCGCTCGGATTGGTTGGTGCACGATTCCATTAGTTATTAGGGTAACCCGGGAATTGAGTTTTGAAGTCGGCTCTAGAAGGGAAGTGCTTCTCTAAGAACTTAACCATTTCCGGATCAAGACTCACTAACTCACTGTAAGTAGACGCCTTATACTCTTGAGACGTGTGACCTTTCGGGTTGATGTCGTAGTAAGCGTAAAGCGCATAAGCAAGGTACTCTTGGTCGTATGACTCCGCATCTAGGTCGGCTTCAACGATGTTTGCGTCTTTAAGATTTGGGTAGTAAGTGCCATTGCGAATTGCTGCTGCGTTCAGGGTGTCCAACTCTTTCTGCATAGTTGCCCAAACTGATGTTGGTTTGCTTACAGCAACTTTCATCACACCATAGTCGTGAACAAAATGAAGGATTTCTTCAAATGCCGCATCACGACCAGTTAGGTTCGGTTTGGTCTCTTCACTCGTCGACTCAGTGGTTTCGGTCGCAAACAGATCTTGGAAGCGGTAGTTGCCTTCCAACTCATCCATGTGTGCGTCTAAACGCTCATCCCAAGACTCATCATAGAAGAAAGCCATCGATGCTTTACTTTGATAAACCGCCTCTGCAATCTCTTTATTCATGTTATCTAGGAAGAAGCTCATAACCGCTTTCACATGAGCCACTTTTGATTCGGTGTGCATCTTAGACTTGTCTTCAATGATAAGCGGAATCTGGTAGCCATGAGCGTTAACACAAGTTTTTTGAAGGATGCCAATATCGCTCAATACTTTAGATGTCGGTTCAATCGCTGTGCAGTTGGTATGTGAGATCTTGCTATAGCCAGTTTCTGTATTCTCCGCAGAATACGGCAAGAATTGAACACCATTACTTAGAGTTTCGCCCAATCGTACGTATAAGTTCATCGGTCTCATTGAATCGAGGTCAAACATCACACCCATATTAGCTTCAACGAAATCTTGGTTGATCAGAATATTCGATTGCTGCTTCCATAGTGTCACGTTTTTCGCGTCTTGTTCAACAGTGGACAGGGCTAACTTTTCAGGTACTGAAGTGCTGTTAAAGTTCTCGTAATACAGATTGAAATGAGTCAGTTGGTACTCTTCACCTTTATCTGTTTTGACCGTGACATTGAATGACACATCGGCATCACTCATCGTTTTGTAGTTTCGCTCTGGTATGCCATGAACTTGAGCAAACGTGCCTGTAGTGTTGGTTTTCTCGGCATACTGCGTGATATCGATATTGAAGTCTTTATTACTGTTCAATTGGAATGAACTGACAGCCAGTTGTAAGGTGTAATCCTTTCCAAGCTTAGCGACTGCGACTGGGTCACGAGCGTCAATTTGCTTTGAGGGTGCTGGAGTTGGTGTGTTTTTGTTACTTTCTTCGCTGCCACAAGCTGTGAGCAACATCGGGATTAGAAGCGTTGATAAAGCAGAAGCGTATTTCATGATTCATTGTCGTTATTGATAGGGATGAAATTAAACTCTACAAGAATTTATAGTCGCCTTCGGTAAGGGGTTGTAATGACAATGTAATGAAACGTCAGCAAAGATGGCCAGCTCAACTGAACAGCGAGCCAGCCAAATTGATCGGGTTCTGCGCTTATAGGTGCTTTTTGGCTACTTCAACCGCTTTTTCAAGATCTGGAATGGTTGTCAGTTCAGGAACACGTTGTAGGTATACGATGGTGTTGTTCTTATCGACAACGAATGTCGTTCTTGTAAGTAAACCTAACTCGTTAATTTGTGTACCCGTCTTAAAACCAAATGCGTGGTCTTTTGCATCTGATAGTAGCAACAAGTCATCAGACAGGCTCTTTTCTTTCTTGAAGCGATCTAACGCAAAAGTCGTGTCAGCACTTAACCCAACAAAATCAATGTCGGCAAGCAGCTGCTTGTTGCTCTCTACGAACTTTGAAAGATCTTGAATTTGCTGGTCGCAAACTGGGGTATCGACAGAAGCCAACACGCTAAAAATACGAACGTTCTTGTTCTCGGCAGACGTGTCATACGCTTGGTTTGTGTTGCTCATTAACGCTACTGATGGAAGTTTGTCTCCTACAGACAGTGACTCGCCCACTAAGTTAAAGGTGGTGTCTTGGAACATAGTTAATGTCTGATTGCTACCAGTGGGTGCATTATCGCTGGTTGTTGAGAACTGGCCAGCTTCAACTGTTGATGATATAGCCAGTGCACTCATTAAAAACAGAGCGTTGTGTTTAGTCAGTTTGAGCTTGTTTTTTGATGACTTAAATAGGTCGCTTAGGTTAGCAATGGTTGTGCGGTTGAATTTCACAATGGTTTTCCTTTGGTTGATAAACAGTAGAAGAACACCAGTGTAGTGAGCGCGAAAATTTCGATATAAACAAAAATATAATTGATTCCAAATAATTCACATCTCGCAAATTCAAACAGCGATTAGGCTTGTTTCTTTTTGTGGAAAAGAATACCTAACTCGTTGTTCTAATTATTAATATCTTTATTTCCTATTAACGGTTTCAAGCGGTTGATTATCAACATTCTTTTTCGAAATAGCGCCTTGATTACCTTTTCTCGATCATCATATTTGGTGGCGATGTTCAGTGACCAAAGACTTTTTATATTGGTGTCGTTTTTGTTAGGACTTGGGAAATGCGCCATTGTAATTTACCCGTCAACAGAGATAGTCATCAGCGAATACTGACGTGACTGAGTCTGAATAGAACACCTTACCTTGTATACCTAAAGTGACAATTAGAAAAACAACCGTGTAGAAAGACTTTAGATATGAGTGAGAAAGAGTGGTTTGAGACCTTATCAACATAATATGTATATCGTGAGGGTGTGCGAAAAGTGTCGATTGGAGAGTGTGCTTAGAAGAGTAAGACGAACGGTATTGCAGCGATTGCGTTACCCCAATTCGTGGCGATGTCGTTGCAGTCGTTGCTTTAAGAAGCATCTTTATACTTTCTCGTGAAAATGGAACGACGATTAGGGAGCGAAAACGCCATCGCAGGATGGTCAAATGAGAGGTAACAAAAAGCCCGAGTACATTGTGCTCGGGCTTTGTCGTTTTATCTTGAGAAAAGAGACGCTGTTTTAGATAGCTTGTCGAAGTTGGAAGTAACGACCTTCACCCGATAGCAGCTCACTATGGGAGCCTTGTTCTACAATCTCACCTTGCTCAATCAAGACGATAGAATCCATCTTCTCTAGTCCAATCAAACGGTGAGTAATGAAGATAACCGTCTTGCCTTCGAAGTGCTGCTCAAACAGCGCCATGATGCTTTTTTCTGTCTGCTTATCTAAGCCTTCGGTAGGCTCATCCAACAGTAGGATAGGGGCATCGTGGAGAATGGCACGTGCAATGCCGATACGACGCTTCTCGCCACCAGAAAGCTGACGACCTCCGTCTCCGAGCCATGCATCGAGTGCGTTGTCTTCAAGCAGTTTCTCAAGGCCAACGCTCGACAAGATACCTTGTAGCTCTTCGTCGCTAGCTTGCGGCTTGGCAATCAGTAGGTTGTCACGCAGGCTACCGTTGAGGATATCAACACGCTGGCTTACCACACTAATCGACTCACGTAGCTGGCTCTCATTCCATTGGGTTAGGTCGATACCTGCAATAGAAATCACGCCACGTTTTGGATCCCAATAGCGAGTCAGCAACTGAATCAAAGTCGACTTACCTGAACCTGTTTGGCCGACAATCGCTACTTTGTTGTTCGCCGGAATCGATAGGTCAACCGAGTTCAATACCGTGCGCTCAGAATCTGGATACTGGAATGAAACCGCGTTGAATTGAATATCCAACGGCTGGTCAATATCAAGCCTGTTATCGCTGAACTGTACTTCTGGTTCAGACAAAATCACTTCATTCAAGCGACGCGCCGAAGTTAATGTTTGACCCAAGTGTTGGAACGCGCCAGCGATAGGCATTAGCAGTTCAAAGCTCGCCATTGTTGCGAACGCCATCAACGCGATCAGTGGGTCTGGTGCGTTGCCGCCAACGCCGTCTGCAGCAAGCCATAACATCAACACTAAAGTTAAACCGTTGAACAGCATTAATGCCGCTGAAGCCATACCCGTTAGGTTGGCATTAACGAACTGGTTCGCCATGAGCTTTTGTTGCGTGTTCAGAATCGCATTGCGGTAGCGTTCTTCAGCGCCAAATAGCGTTAGTTCGCTGTAGCCTTCAATCCAATCCAATGTTGTAACACGTAGCTCTGCTTTGTTCTGAGTTAGCTCGCCACCGTTGCGTTGACCCAGCTTGTAGAACAATACCGGCCAGATGATCAACATGATCAATAGGATAGAGCCTAAGATTAAGCCTAGAGAGCTATCAAACCACATTAAAAATGCTGTTAGGAAGAAGATACCCAACACACCCACAGTCACAGGGCTTACTAGTCGCAGGTAGACATGGTCCATCGCATCCACATCAGCAACCAAGCGGTTCAGCAGGTCAGCATCACGCAGGTTTGAAATACGACCTGGGATCAGCGGTGCTAGCTTTTTGAAGAAGAAGATACGTAGGTCAGTCAACAGCTTGAAGGTCGCATTGTGGCTCACCACACGCTCACCCCAACGGCCAGCGGTACGGCTCATTGCAAGACCACGCACGCCACCACCTGGCAACATGTAGTTAAAGGTTTCACGAGCGATCGTCAGACCAGCAACCGCAGAAGCAGAAATGAACCAACCAGACAGAGTCAACAAACCGATAGAAGCGGCTAAGGTTAAGAAGGCTAGTAGCATGCCCAAAGACAGCCCAAACCAATGTTTCTTATATAGTTTCAGGTAAGGCAGTAAATCACGCATCTAAATTACCCTCATTATCTTGTTGAGCCAAATTCGCGTTTAGCATCTCTTCAAACAGACCGCCAGACTGAGACAGTTCATTGAAGTTGCCTTGCTCTACGAGCGTACCGTCGCGCAGAACTAGGATGTTGTCTACCGATTGCAGCGGCGCAAGTTGGTGCGTCACGAGTAGGGCAGTGTTGTTTTGGATGCGGTTGTTGATGCCTTGCATGACCAGTTTTTCACTGCGCGTATCTAGGCTGGCAGTTGGTTCATCCAGCAACCAGAATTGACCATTTTGAATCATCGCACGAGCAAGTGCCAAACGCTGAGACTGACCGACAGACAAGCCTCCAGAGCGATCCGAGATCATGTAATCTAGTCCGTGCTCTTGAACAAACTCATCCGCGAAAGATTGCTCTAGCGCTTGTTGAACAGTTTGATCACTGATGTCCTGTTTACCTAGCGTGACATTGTCACGGATGGTGCCGTGCAGCAGCAGTGGGTTTTGACCAACCCAGCTAATTGCTTTACGCCAAGACGCAAGATCAAGCTCCCTCAACTCAACACCATTGATTTTCAAGCTTCCTTCATATGGCATGAAACCAAGAATGGCATTGATCAGACTCGTTTTACCCGCACCACTTGGGCCTACAAGGGCAGTGGATTGCTGAGTATTAAGCGCAAAGCTGATAGGACCAACTAACTGAACACCTTCTGGACTCAACACTTTAAGGTCTTGAGCTTCAATGGATATTCCAGCGTCGCTGTTTAGCTGCGTATCACCCGATTTTACTTTGTTGATGTCTGTTTCTAGGAACTCAACAATGCTCTCTGCAGCACCTACAGCTTGCTGCTTCGCGTGATAGAAGGTACCCAGATCGCGCAGAGGTTGGTAAAACTCAGGCGCAAGAATCAAAATAAATAGACCTGCGAATAGAGTAACCCCAGCACCGTAGTGACCGAAGTTCAGCTCACCAATGTAAGTGAAACCGAAGTAAACCGCAGTCATCGCGATAGAAAGCGACGTGAAGAATTCTAGAACCGCAGAAGATAGGAAAGCGATCTTTAGTACATCCATAGTGCGCGTACGGAACACTTCTGATGCACCGTGTAGCACTTCTGTTTCCGCTGATGTGCGGTCAAATAGGCGAATCGTGGTCATTGACTGAAGACGGTCATAAAAGTGACCAGACAATCGTTGCAGCGCCTTAAAGTTCTTGCGGTTGGCATCGGCTGCCTTCATACCTACCAGTGCCATAAAGATTGGAACCAGTGGTGCAGTGATTAGGAAGATAAGACCCGCTGCCCAGTTCACTGGGAACACCACCACCAAGATAACGAACGGAATCATCACCGAAAGAGACATCTGAGGCAGGTAACGCGAGAAGAAGTCTTGCATGTCTTCGACTTGCTCTAGAAGCAGCGTTGCCCATGTGCCTGCTGGCTTGCCTTTGATGTAGGCTGGGCCAAGCTCTCGAAGCTTATCGAGAATCAGCTGACGGATATAAACACGAACTTGCTCACCACAACGGTAACCGGCGATCTCTCGCCCCCAAGTACAACCAGCTCGACCAACAACCGACAGAGCCAGACCAGCAAAATGGCCGACTAACTCAGATTTATCGACATGTTCGATAATCAGTTGATGAAGAATAGAGGCGAGAAGGGCAGCTTGAGCCACCAAGAACACGCTTGAAAGTACGCCAAGGCCAATAGCAATCATGAGCCAGCGCTTTGCGAGGCCGCTTTGTTGCTTAAGCCATTTATTCAAGCTGCGTTGTTTTTTCTTATCCATTATGAAGGCTTAATGATAATTATTATTCGGTTGAGGGCGGCTAGTATACAAAAGAAAACCCCGTGGATATACCACGGGGTTCTAGGGAATTATAACAAAGTGTATTTAAACTCAGTATTTAGCGTGCCAATCGGCAAAATTGAAAACTGAGGTTTTACTTATCGGTCAGTCCGTCTAGGAAACGTTCCGCATCAAGTGCCGCCATACAGCCTGTACCCGCTGATGTGATAGCTTGACGGTAGTTGTGATCCATTACGTCGCCCGCAGCAAACACACCTTCGATACTGGTTTGTGTCGCGTTACCTTCTAGGCCAGATTGTACGATGATGTAATCGTCCTTCATTTCTAGTTGGCCTTTGAAGATGCCAGTATTTGGCTGGTGGCCGATAGCGATAAACGCGCCCATTACGTCGATATCTTCTGTCTTGTCAGACTGAGTATCTTTAATGCGAACGCCTGTAACGCCCATATCGTCACCAAGAACTTCGTCTAGCGTGCGGTCTGTGTGAAGTACGATGTTACCGTTCTCAACTTTGTCCATTAAACGCTTAACCAAGATCTTCTCTGCGCGGAATGTGTCACGACGGTGGATTAGGTGAACTTCAGACGCGATGTTTGAAAGGTAAAGTGCCTCTTCAACGGCTGTGTTACCGCCACCAACTACTGCAACTTTCTGGTTGCGGTAGAAGAAACCATCACATGTAGCACACGCTGATACGCCACGGCCTTTGAATGCTTCTTCAGATTCAAGACCTAGGTATTTCGCTGAAGCACCCGTAGAGATGATCAATGCGTCACAAGTGTACTCACCTGAGTCACCTTTTAGTGTGAAAGGACGCTTTGATAGATCAACTTCGTTAATGTGGTCGAATAGGATTTCAGTTTCAAATCGCTCGGCGTGCTCTTTCATACGCTCCATAAGCCCTGGACCTGTTAGGCCTTCTGCATCGCCAGGCCAGTTTTCAACTTCAGTGGTTGTTGTTAATTGACCACCTTGCTGCATACCGGTAACAAGAACTGGGTTTAGGTTAGCACGAGCTGCGTAAACAGCAGCAGTGTAGCCGGCAGGGCCAGAACCAAGAATCAATAAATTACAATGCTTTACGTCGCTCATGAGGACTCCGAGGTTGAATTCGTTTTTATTTATAATCGCTGATGATTGTATGGAAAATATGAGGGCAATTAAAGTTTTAACAAGGGCGCAAATGTAATTAATCGTTATAGGTTAGAACTTAACCGAGACAAACGTTATCGTAGTCATGAGAACGGTGAGAACAACCCAAGTTTTGAGGTGTGGCAGGGGAGGACAATAGCTAGTGCGTTAAGTGGACTTAGATTACGGTAGCCAAATTATTCCTTACTACAGTGCTGTAAAAGCGAAGTAGCGAAGCGTGCGAGGGGCTATGTGAGTTTAATGGAGTATAATTGGACAAAAGTTAATTACGCAATTTACTAAATTTAGTTAGTTATGGACTAGATAAAATATTGCGTTCATTCTGCGTAAATACCAAAAGCACAGGAGCTGATCTACGTCACGGCTTTTTGAGGTGAGAAGCATAAGAATGCAACTGATTGCAAATATGCGTTAAATTATAAAAGAGTTAAAAATGATTAACACCATAACATTAAAAGGTGTAGCTAGTTACTCACCAACTTCGCCAGTGGTTATTCAAACTGACAGCAAGAAGATAAACCTGCTCTATGGCTTAAATGGTTCAGGTAAGTCTACAATAGGTAAATTTCTACATTCTCCTGAACTACCAGAATACCGAAACTGTTCCATTCAGCCTAATAAGTTGGATGAAGATATCTTGGTTTACAATCAAGACTTTATACGTAGCAACTTCTATGAAATTCCCGACTTTCAGGGTGTTTTCACTCTGAGCGAAGAAAACAAAGAAGCCGAACAAGCGATTGAAGAAGCAGCAGAGAATACATCTCACTTAAGTCAAAACATCGAAGTTTCCGAAACAAAGATAAGTCACAAAAAAAATGACATAGAGAATGAAGAGACCTCACTAAAGGAATCTGTCTGGAAAGCAAAAACCATATATGAAAATAGTGCACTAGATTTTTGTTTAGATGGCTTACGGAGAAACAAAGTTGGCTTTCTGAAAAAGGTAAGATCAAGTAGTGGAAGTGTCACATCTACAATTGAATCACTGCAAAAAGAGGCTCGTGAGTTATCTGGACAAGACGGTAGTCTACTTCCAAGCGTACCCAAGATTAATTTTGATGTCAGTAACTTTGAAAATGATCCGATTTTGACTCAAGTTATCGTGGGATCTACGGACTCATATCTATCCGACCTAGTCGAACAACTGGGCAATTCTGACTGGGTAAAATCAGGTCTAGAATACATGAAGCCCGATAATCCGTGTCCTTTCTGTCAGCAAGAGTTAAGCTCATCGATTACTGAAGCGATCAATCAACTGTTTGATGATACATACTCCCAAAAAGTCAGCCAGATAGAAGGGTTATCTAACAGTTACAGAGCTTTAGTTGAGGATATTGAGAGCAAATTATCGGCTCCAGAATACACTTTTGAAGACGATGTAATTACATATGGCTTCGCAGATAAGCGAAAGTTACTACTTGAAAAATTATCAACCAACTTGTCTCAAATTGACCTCAAAATCAGAAATCCGAGTACGGTAGTTTCGCTTACCGATACAAGTGATCTAGTGGCAGATGTTAATATTGCGATAGCCGAAATACAAAGAGACATAGATTTATTCAACGATAAAATTAGAAACAAGAAAAGCCATTTGGAACGAATAGCTTCGGAGTTCTGGATAAACCTGAATGGGCAGTTTAGTGCGCTTATCGCAGCTTCAGATCAAAAGGTTAATGACCTTCAAGGTGAAGTAAAACAAATATCCGATGATATCAAGCTGTTTCATAGCCAAAAGAATACTCAAAGAAATATCATCACTGAAAATCAGAAAAAAATAACCAACATTGATTCATCGATAAACAACATCAATCAACAACTTGCTGAGCTAGGTATACACAGTTTTAAAATTGTTAAAGCAGCAGACGACCAGCAACGTTACAAAATTGCCCGTCCTACAGGTGAAAGTGTTGATGTATATAACACTCTTAGTGAAGGAGAAAAGACACTCATTAGCTTTCTTTACTTCCTAGAGTGTGCTTCAGGTTCAACAAACGAATCCTCTCCTGTTTTGCTGAACAACCGAATCGTTGTAATTGATGATCCTATTTCAAGCTTGTCACACAACTACGTCTATGACATTGCAGCCCTAATACATCACAAAGTCTTTAGCGAAGACTTCAAACAAGTTTTCCTATTGACCCATAACCTATTCTTTTTCCACGAATTACTGATGCTCAAGAACGCATCTAACAAATGTCCTGCTGGATATAAACTGTTTAGAGTTGCCAAATCGAGGTTTAGCCTCGTACATGATTTAAAGAGGGATGAACTTCAAAATGATTACCAGATGTATTGGCAAGTCGTCAAAGACAGCACTTCTAATCCAAGCTACGCACACATGCTGCCCAACGCAATGAGAAATATACTGGAGCACTACTTCAATTTTGTTCATAAGAAAGAGTCGCTAAAGCAAACCTTGAAGCAATTAGGGCAAACG
Source organism: Vibrio sp. D420a (assembly GCF_030248625.1). Taxonomy (NCBI): domain Bacteria; kingdom Pseudomonadati; phylum Pseudomonadota; class Gammaproteobacteria; order Vibrionales; family Vibrionaceae; genus Vibrio; species Vibrio sp. D420a. Next base: position 54,963 of record NZ_JAHGAN010000019.1, read on the forward strand.
GAGTCAGATTTTAAGCCTCTATTTAGGTATATAAATAGGGAGTCCCATTCTGATTCGATTAACCTAGCTGATTTTGAAAAGATAAATGCAGAAAAATACATTGAGAAATTTAAACAGATATTTGTAGAAACTGGTTTCGAAGAACACTACAACAGCATGATGGGGATTGAAAGCACAGCTGAAATTGTCGCAGAAGCAGAGTCCGCTTAATTGAAGTTGGATGGGGCTACCGATGACACTTATCGTCTAGGGAGTGAGCGGAGATGTTGACAAACATCTTCCCATTTTCCTAGGCGATAGCGTTGATATTTTCTAACGTTGACCACTTTAGGTTTCATGTTAGCCACCTCGCATATCTGCGACAGTGATAGTCACTGACAACTCTTGCAAACCATTTACAAGCTGTAACTGTTGCATTTGTTGTTGGTAGGAGGTAGCCCCAGCACATTTATAGCAAATTCAGATGTTTATATCCACAACAAAATGAATGCACGGTATATGTTATGCACTATATTTTATTTAAATTTGGGTGCACCATATTCCTATCGTATGTATGACAAAATGGAAATTCACCATCTTTTTTGGGCTCTAAACATAAAGAGTACTGAAAGATATCACATGACATTGCATAACCAAGCTTTAACATTTCAATGACAATTTCCGGATTGTACTGTTTATTTTCATAAAGAGCTGGATATACATGAGAATATGCAGCTTCACTAAGATTATTAAATGACATGAACTTTGATGCCAATTTCACATCAGAATTTTGATAAGAGTAATCGTAAGCATTGCTCTTCGCATCACGAATTATTTTCTCAGCCATTAAACTATGATCAATCTTAGAAACATGTTTAAGGCATTTTTCTTTCATGTCAATTTTAGCACTATTTATTCTAATGAATTTATTTTCCTTGCAGCTAAATATATCATATCCTAAATTTTTCATATCAAAGCTAGATATCTCAATTCGATCAGAATCATAATTTAATTTGGAGTTTATTAACTTCTCCGTTTTATTAATATTTTGTTCTCGCTTAGGAAGGTTGTTGGTTTGGCGAATCATTGACAATGCACAATAAGAGTTTACATCATATAGTCGAAACATTTTTTTCTTTGGATGCTTTTCAGAGAGCACAAGTCCGGAATAATTCACATCAGGCTTCGCACCAAACTTTATCAAAGCTTTTATTTTATCTTGCTCTAAATTAGACAAAGATTCAAATATGTACCAATAGAAAGTATTATTAATATCGTAATCAGAGTTTGGGTGAGATGTTAATAAATGTAATAGACTTTCAAACTTGTCTAACCGATGACTTGTTAACATATTATTAATTGGGCTATGTAAGTCAACATCACCCAATGACATTCCTGAGTCTAAAAATAATGTTAATGCTTGTATGTCGCCTCTCCGAACAGCTAACAATAAATTTCTATCAGTGTATTCAATACCTAGATTCATTAACTCCTTTTTTGGATTGTCACTTGTTTCTTTTTTTAGTTTAGATATTTTTTTAGTTACCGAATCAATTTTTTTGTCTACTGAGTTAATCTTTTTTTCTAATAAATCTAACGACTTTTTCTCAGATTGTTCTTTGGCTTCAGCATAGTGTTTTTTATTTAGCTTTATTCTTGTCCATAAAAAGCAATATTCGTAGTCAACCCAATATCCATCTGAAAATGTATTCGGAAGATATACATGGCTCTGGACCAAGACAGTATCATTAACACTTTCTTTAATAATTTCAATATCTTCAACATTTGTCACTGTTGTTGACTTTACAAAATCACTTGTAATTTTCGCACTAATTACATTTGCTAGTTCATGACGAGCATTATTTATACTTTCTTTTCTAGCTTGAGTGAAACTTTTATTAAAAGCATCAGATATACCATAAGAATATATATATTCATTATCTTCAGGGAGTTGGACACTTGCCCAGTTTGGCTTAGTTGCAACTTTAGGCAACAAACAGTCAGAATAATCATGAAATGGTACGCTATTACACGCACTAAGACTAAATATTATAGTCAGGCAAATTATAAATCTAATCACAATTTTATAACCAAAAAATTAACCTTATCAGAAGCTTTTACTATCGTCACTCCGTAGTAAATTCAACAATTTAAATGTGTGATCTAGCGGTGTTTTAAGGTAGTGCTTTGATTCAACCAGACTCGATATCAGCCTAAGAGACAAATGCTATCGAGATTGGAAAGCGAGCAATACCCAACGGAAGTAAATGTAACGCTAGGGCGGCCGAGTTCCCCCCGAACTCGACCTGTTCCAGACGCGCAAGCAAAGGCGTTTGGATACTTTACAGTTGATAAATTAACCAATGTGCTATCACTGTGTAAATGGTTAATAGTTGCTGCTTCTTTAGGTGTGTCGCATTTCAGTCTGTAACCGTTTTTGTTGGCAATCATTATCATGTTTGTCCATTTCTGCTCATCCAAATTCTTCATCCATTCCCTTCAAAACACAACGCTGCGCAGAAAATTTGAGAATAGCGTGCCAAATTAAACATTGCCTTTTTAATTAAAAATAGTGAATAAAACTAGCCAGTGAAGTGTGCTGAATTTTAAAGGTGCCCAACTTTTGAACTGGTTTTAATCACTGGTTTTTGAATTCAAGTTGGTATTAAGTTTTAAATTTATCTCTACAGCAGAATAAATGGTTGTTTAAAGTTGATTTAACCAGATCTTCACGTATCATTTATGTAAACAAAAGGTTAAATAAAATAAGTAAAGTGGACATTCATTAAGGAGTCGATGATGTTACATGCTCACGAAAACACCCTACATATTACCCACCTCAGCAACCATGCCGTTGAAGAGTTGTCACCTTCGTTTGAAAAGCTACCAAGCACTGAACATGCAGATGGTAAGTTTCGTTTAAGAAGATACTCGGTAATTCGTTTTTGCGGTGGTCAGGTTGTGGAACAGGACAAACACAACTTTGTTCAATCAGAAGACATTAATCACTTTCAAGGCGACGTAGTACGCGAATTTGAACCTGTTGAAGCTAACATTCTACAGAGTGAAGGCATGCAAGAGATGTGTGAACTCTTCATCGAGACGAATGGTTTGAAAGACGGTCAAGAGATCGAAATTCACCAAATTCGCATCTCGGCAATTTACGAAGAGACGCAAGTAGCCCCTGAAGGCGTACACCAAGATGGTTTTGACCACATCGCACTGATCGGTGTGAACCGTCATAACATTGTTGGCGGTGAAATCATGCTTTACCAAGATTCTCACGAAGCACCATTCTTTAGAAAAGTACTTGAAGATGGCGAAGTGGCGATGCTCGCAGACAGCAAGCTTTGGCACAATGCTCAACCTATCCGCACGATTGACCACGATGAAGTAGGTCATATGGATGTATTCGTATTAACAGCAAAGGATGAGCGCAATGTCCTTCACTCTTAATGAAGTTCGCCAGCAATTTAGCGCGTTAAGCCAATATCATAATGGCAAGCCTGTTACTTTTTTCGATGGGCCCGGTGGTTCGCAAGTCCCTGAAAATGTCCTAGCCTCAATGACTGAGTATCTTGGCCATTTTAATTCAAATCTAGGTGGACACTACTTTTCGAGCCAGAAAACAACAGGGTTAATGCAGCAGGCGAGAGAGTCTGTTCAAGCACTACTGAACGCAGAGTCTTCTGGCAACATCGTTTTTGGCGCCAACATGACTTCATTGACGTTCCAATTGAGCCGAGCAATTAGCCGCGATTGGAACGAGGGTGATGAGATCATTGTTACAGCACTGGATCACTATTCTAACGTATCAAGCTGGCAACAAGCGGCAGAAGACAAAGGCGTTGTAGTACATCAAGTTCGTGTAGATGAATCAGACTGCAGCCTAGACATGGCGCACTTCGAATCTCTACTGAGTGATAAAACTCGATTGGTCGCAGTCACTTTCGCTTCCAATACCACAGGCTCGATTGTTGATGTAAAGAAAGTCGTAGAATTGGCACACAGTAAAGGTGCGCAGGTTTACGTTGATGCGGTTCACTACGCACCTCATCACTTGATTGATGTACAGAAGCTAAATTGTGATTTCCTAGCGTGTTCTGCATATAAGTTCTTCGGGCCTCATGTTGGTATCGCCTATGTTGCTCCGCAATGGTTGCATACATTGAAGCCATACAAAGTTGAGCCTGCTACGAATGTTGGTCCAGGTCGTTTTGAAACCGGTACTCAGAGCTTTGAAGGCCTAGCAGGTGTGATTGCGGCGGTTGACTACCTTGCGCAGTGTGGCGATCCGGCAGATGATCTAAGAGCGCGTTTGGAGCAGAGCTACAAGCTGTACAATCGCCATGAGAGTCAGTTGAGTGAGTACTTCTTGCAAAGGTTAAACGAGCTAAGCGGTGTTCGCCTTTACGGTAAAACAACCCATGACTCGAGCTTGCGTACGCCGACGTTTGCCATCACGTTTGATGATCACTCACCAGAGTCGATAGCTAAGGCGCTAGGCGAGCACAATATTTGTGTTTGGAATGGCCACTTTTACGCACTTGGTTTAGTTAAGCAGCTAGGCATAGAAGAGACAGGTGTGGTTCGTATTGGCTGCATGCATTACAACTCAATTGAAGAGATCGACTTACTGTTCAATGTGTTGGAAGGCATTCTTCGTAAAGACTAATCCGGACTCACAATCAAACGAAAAGAGCGCACTCGAAATAGTGCGCTCTTTGTTTTTTATCCTTTCGAATTGAGATTTTGAGCCATCGCTTTAGCCACTCGCTCAAAGGTTGCGAGCTCATCACTATCAATGCCTATCTTCATCTTCTCAAACATCTCGCTATCAACCTCAGTTAGCTGATCAACAATGGCTTTACCGCGCTCGGTGATAGCCAAACATTGACTGCGCTTGTCTTCGGGGTTGGGCTCTTTAACGATCAATTCTTGTCTAATTAGGGCACTGAGCAGGCGAGTCACTTGCGCCTTATCTCGGTCCAAAAAGTTCGCGATATCAACAGCAGTGCACTGCGGCTTCTTGGTGATGATCTTTAATACACGCACGTGCATAGGTGCAATATCGAGATCCAACGCCTCTATCTTTTCATGCACATTTCTTTTTACGGCATGTACCAATTTAAACAGGCTATCCAGTGATTTACCTTCAGACATAAAAACGCCTTAGTCAAACTAGTTGACATTATCAATCAAATTAAACTATAGTTGACATTATCAACTTAATTCAAAGCTAATTCAAGACTGGAGAAGAGAATGACTGTACAAGCTGTGATGAATGAATCAGTAATCGAGCCACAGAAAACGCCGCTTATCCAAAAAGTTTTGGTTATGTTGGGCATGGTGAGCCTGATGGGGGCACGATCACCAGAACAATGACATTAGAGGCCATAAAATGATTCCTACAATTCGCAAAGATAAACAGTACCGCTTCACCATTGAAGAAGTCGGTACCGAACAAGCAAGAACGTTAGAGTTTGAATACCAAGACCGTGAAGATCTATTCAACGTTGTCGACAGTTTGAAAAAGGGCAGTGGGCTTGAACCTGAAACGGCAACGAAAGTGGCGGTAGCCCTTCGTCTGCTTGGCCCTGTGATGATGAAAGACCGCAAGCATCCTCTGTTTTTGGATTTCATGCCGCACTTTAAAGTGTTCATGCAGAATCTTAAAAGCACCGTTAAGCAGGCGCTTAAAGAAAAATAGTCGTGCTCTTGGTCTGCGATCTGATTGCCAGAGTCTATAGTAAGTAACACGAGTACCTTGTTTACAATTAACGGTGAGGCTTCAATCGAAAGCCTCATTCAGGGAGTGATTCATGAGCCAAGACCTTCAAGCCAATAAACAAAATGCGATCAATTTTTATGAGATGGCCTACAGAGGCAATCCTAAAGAAGCGGTAGAGAAATACGTCGGGGATGAATATATTCAACATAACCCGCTGGTGGGGAACGGACCACAGCCGTTTATCGATTACTTTGAGCGCATGCAATCAGAGTACCCGAATAAAGACATCACCTTTGTTCGTGCAGTGGCTGAAGGTAACTTGGTCGCGCTGCATACTCATCAAACATGGCCGGATAATGTCGAGTATGTGACGATGGATTTCTTCCGTTTTGATGATAACGGTAAGATTGTTGAGCATTGGGATGCACTTCAGGAGATCCCGGAAGGGACGGCGAATGGCAATACCATGTATTAGTGACCTAAAAACAAAAAACGCCCAGTGATTGTTGTCACTGGGCGTTTGCTTTGAGTCGGAATGTTACTCAGCAGACACTTCTACTTCGTAAGAGCCAAACTTACGAATGTTGATAACACCCGTATCAAGAATCAGGTATTGGCCTTTAATCCCTTGCAGCACGCCTGTCACTTCTGGGTTTTTATCGAAGTTGTGTGACGTGATTTTCACAGGGTGTTGCTCAACTGGGTAGCTCAGTGGCGTGATGTTTTCATTAAGAACCTCAATGGCATCATCACCAAATTGAGCTTTGATCTCTTGGATCTTATCTTCCACAAGAGGCAGTAACTCTTTCGCGCGTTCAACCAATTCGATGTCATCGCCATCGCCTTTTAACAGGGTGCGCCAGTTGGTTTTATCTGCGATGTGTTTCGCCAGTTCTACTTCAATCAGACCTGATATCTGACGAGTTTTCACTTTCAAAATTGGTAGGCCTTGAGTGGCACCTTGGTCAATCCAGCGTGTTGGGATCTGCGTATGACGGGTAATACCCACTTTCAGGCTCGAGGTGTTTGATAGATACACGAAGTGATCAACCATGCAGTTCTCTTCACCCCATTGCGGCTCACGACAGGTTCCTTGGTCGTAGTGACACGTCTCTGGCTTCATGATGCACATGTCGCAGCTCGCTAGCTTTTTCATACAGACAAAGCAGTGACCTTGAGAGTAGCTTTTCTTTGTTTTCTTACCGCAAGAGCAGCAGAAGATGTTGCCTGTGTGGGTGAGGTTAATGGTTTTGCCGATCAGAGGGTTCAATTCTACGAACTCTTCGCCGACCGGTAGACGATACGTAACCGTACCATCAAGAGAAGCACTCATTTTTTTGAGTGTTCCTTTCGCTAATAAAGACATGACATTACTCGTGCGTTTTTGATTATATTTTGCGATCTAGCCGTAGCCTTTGCCGCATTGATTATCCAGTCAGTATACCAAATAGAGATGCGCTAGGTACGTAATATTGATGCTTGATAAGGCGTTCGAACTTTTATTAAGCACCCTCTAAATTAGAGTATGACATTTTGAAAAGCCATGCTATAACGTTTGGAGGCGAGATATGAGTGCTTGGCATAGACCGTAGAATGTTGTGAATAGAGCGCCAGTAGCGCGCAGCAGATTGGAAGTAAAACCAGTGAAGTGGATACATAAGGTTGTCATTTTTTTGGTTGTGGCGACTTTGGCGATTGTTCAGCTATATCAAGTAAGTGGTAATCGCGTCATTACGGCCATAACGCCTGACAAATTTGAGTTTATTGCAACAAGTGACAAGGTTGATAATGGCGTCAGTACATCGGTCTTGAGTCTAAAAGATGATCACTATGTATTGGACTGTGAGTTAATCAAGTCGGAATACCCTTGGCCTTATTGTGGGCTGTCGATCAAAATCAATTCTGATCCCACCATCGGGATCGACCTTTCCCAATATCATACTTTTCGTGTCAACATCGACTACCACACTAGCGAAGAGTCTAGCGGTCGATTAAGAACTTACCTTCGTAATTACAACCCTGCTTATTCAACGCCGGATGATGAGTATTCCTTTAAATACAATGGTATGGAGTTTCAGCCTGGTGTCGATGGTGGTGTGATTGAAATCCCGATTGCAAACCTGCAAGTGATGACCTGGTGGCTTGCGGATAACGACATCGCGCTAGAGTACTCTGCGCCGGAATATTCAAACGTCAACTTGGTAGAATTTGCAACTGGGTCGGGTGCCAAACTCGGTAAGCATCAGATCGTTGTTAAGAGTATCGAATTTGAAGGCTCATATTTCAGTGCAGAAAGCTTGTTTCTTATTCTGCTGTTTGTGTGGGTAGGAACAGCGATAGCATTCTTATTTTCGGAGTTACACCGTTCTCGCAAGCGGATGATGATTGCGGAAAAACGTCATGCGCACCTAAAACACGTTAACAAATCTCTTCGTGAACAGAACTTTGAATTCTCGGAGCTTGCCAATCGTGATGAGCTTACTGGGACACTGAATCGTCATGCTGTCCGTGATTGGCTTAAAGCCCAATCTCAAGATGTAAAGCAGGGCTATGGCGTGTTCAGCATGCTCTATTTTGATATCGACCACTTCAAGTCAGTGAACGATCAGTACGGCCATCAAATGGGCGACCACATTCTGCGTGAGTTTTCTATGGTGGTGGGGAGCTTAATCAGCTCAACCGACAAGCTAGTTCGATGGGGCGGCGAGGAGTTCATCGTTTTTTGTCCAGAAACGTCCATTGCAGAAGCCCAAGCCAAAGCTGAGAAAATTCGAACTATTGTGGGACAACACTTATGGATTCATGGAGATCCTTTGACCTGCAGTATCGGCGTTGCTCAAATGAAACAGGAACGGATGACAGAAACCATCGCGAGAGCAGATGAAGCACTTTATCAAGCAAAGCATTCAGGCAGAAACCAAGTGGTGGTGAGTCAATAACGCTAGAGTTTTGGCTGGCTATTCAGCGGGGATGTAACGAAGGGAATCAAAAAAAGAGGTGGCGCGTGAGGCCACCAAAGGGAAAGTATGCCTGTGTTGTTGTTAGTAGGTGCCAGGCTATGATTACACTCTTGATTATTGAAACGGGTTGCTAGGGGGAATCGCAACCCGTTTGTGTGGAGCAGGAGTGTTGATTACCAGAAGATCCATGCGAACAGTGTTAGCGCCATAATACATACAATGTTAAGCACCATACCGATACGCATCATCTCTTTCTGTCTGATGTGACCAGAGCCGAATACGATAGCGTTTGGTGGTGTCGCTACAGGCAGCATGAAGGCACATGATGCTGCTACCGCGATTAGTGCAGACAAGATAACCGGTGACATACCTAGTGCTTCAGCAATCGTTGCGAATACAGGAACCAGTAGCGCCGCACTTGCTGTGTTACTTGCAAACTCCGTCAGGAATACCACGAAAGCCACGACCGCTAAGATAGTCAGAAGCACGCCAGCCTGCTCTAGGAAACCACTTAGTGAGTGAGCAAGGAAAACACTGGTGCCTGTCGCTTTAAGAATGTTACTTAGACAGATACCGCCACCAAACAGGATCAGTACGCCCCAGTCTGTTGTTTTCTCAACGTCTTTCCACTCTACTGCGCGAGATGCGCCAAGCAGTACGATAGCGCCAATAGCAACCAGGCTATCAAACTTCGAGAAGCCACCGATCATTGCGTTGATTGGTTTACCGAAAATCCACAGGGTCACGGTTAGCAAGAAGATCGACAGTGTGATTTTTTTGCTGTTGGTCCACTCAACTGGCTTATGATCTAGCTCAAAGGTGTGGTTCAGCTTTGGCTTAGTCATCACATATAGGATCGCCATTGCAATTGGTAGAAGAATGAGAGAGATAGGAAGACCAAGCGCCATCCACTCTGTAAAGCTCAAACCAACTTCTGCTGCTGCGATTGCGTTCGGTGGGCTACCTACTAGCGTTGCGATACCACCAATTGAAGCACAGTAAGCGATACCAAGTAGAACGAATACATAAGTATTGCGGTCTTCACGTTGGTCGACTTTGTTCATCACACCTAAAACCAAAGGCAGCATCATTGCTGTAGTCGCAGTGTTTGAAATCCACATTGATAGACCTGCACTCACACCGAACAGCATGAAGATCGCAACCGACATTTTTCCTTTCGCAATCAAAAGTACTTTATCGGCAATCGCTTTGTCGAGCTCTTGCTTGTTCAACGCCGCTGCTAATGCAAACCCACCTAGGAAAAGAAAGATAATTGGGTTGGAGAAGTTTGCTAGTGCCGCAGGGGTATTAAAGACACCAAATACAACAGCGAGTAACGGTACAAGTAGTGCCGTGATACTTACGTGAATCGCCTCTGTAAGCCAAAGTACGGCAACAAAGATCAAGATACTCAGACCAGTGTTGACCTGCGATTCGAAGGGCAGGGTATTAATCAGGGTCGCAAACAACAAGAAATTCCCGATAAGGATCATGCTGTTGCGGGTGAACAACCAGTGTTTCAGTGTAGTAACAAGTGCCGTCATAGGGCGCTCCTTTTGTTTCACCTCTGTTATTAGGTGCGCCTATTTTCTATGTGGCGCTTATTGTGTTCGAGGTGTTTGACTTGATGTAGGGTCAGACTTTGTTGACAGAATGTTACTCAAGTTAATAAAGGAGTGTTGGTGTGTTTTGTTCTTGGTGTAGCAAAGTGTGAGGCGACAAATCGAAAATGTGTAGATTTCTACACATCGGTTTGTGGATTACTGTTTTCAGGGGTTGCGCTAGGTTGGATCGGCTCTTTGGGACCTAGAAATTTCGGTGCGGTATCTATGATGTAGAGGTCTAAAAATGCTTTGGTTCGTGCAAACACTTCACGCAATCGGATATAGAAGCCGGAGTGTTTGGTTGGCCCAGAAACAGCCAAGCACTGGGCGTGAATGTCGTAAGAGCTCGCGATGAAAAGTGCGCGTTCACAGTGAAACTTTTGAGTGATGATTAGAAAGTTATCGGTATCAAAAATCTTCTTGGCGCGGACAATAGAGTCAAGGGTACGAAAACCTGCGTAGTCGAGGTTGATGCGCTCTTCAGGCACACCAGCTTTAAGCAAATCGCGCTTCATGGTCCAAGGCTCGTTGTAAGAGCGATGTGCGTTGTCACCACTTAATAGAAACTGGTTAATGGTGCCTTGGTTATACAAGTCGATAGCAGCATCGATACGGTGCTTATAGTATTCGTTAAGAGTACGACCTAGGTATTTACTTGTCCCTAAAACAACCGCCACCTCTCTCTGAGGGACGTCTTCTATCTTGGTAATGATTCTCCCTTTAGCCTGCCAAGAAACCCAGTAATCAATACCAATTACTGTCGCAGCCCCAATCAACACAATGATAAACACGGAAAGTAGGGTGGTTTGGATCTTTTTGCTCGCCTTCTTTAAAAGTGCAATCAAATTTGAAGAACTGAATTTCACTCGAGGTAGGGTCCTTGCGCCTGAGCATCGTTAACGAATAGTCGATAGTAACAAAAATATCTTATAAAAATGAACGATTAAGTGATGTCTATATGAAGAAAAAAGCCCCTGCGATGCAGAGGCTTTAGAGATAATCTTCAATCTTGCTTAGAAAGCCGTACGCTTATAACGACGGTACACTGGTTGCCAGAAGTGCTGGTCGATAGCTTGCTGTAGCGCTTCTTCAGTGATCTCTAGTGCAACACCTTGTTCGATCGCTTTCTTACCAACGGCAAAAGCAATCTTCTTAGATACTGTGTGGATCTCTTCTAGTGGTGGTAGAAGTGCACCAGAACCATTGATTGCTAGTGGAGAACAAGTTGCAAGTGCACGGCTTGATTCCATCAGCATTTCGTCGGTAATGCGAGAAGCGTTAACCGCTAGAACACCAAGGCCGATACCTGGGAAGATGTAGCTGTTGTTACATTGTGCGATTGGGTAAGTTGTGCCTTTGTGAGTCACTGGCTCAAATGGGCTACCTGTCGCAACAAGTGCTTGGCCTTCTGTCCAACGAATGATGTCGTTTGGCGTCGCTTCAACACGGCTTGTTGGGTTAGATAGAGGGAACACAATTGGGCGTTCACAGTGAAGGTTCATCTCTTGGATAACTTCTTTGCTGAACAGGCCCGGCGCACCAGATACACCAACCAGTACAGTAGGCTTCGCGTTACGGACAACATCTAATAGCGAGAAACCAGTACCTTCTGTTTCCCAACCTTCAGTGTTCTTATTGGTTTGAACCAGACGTTGTTGGAAGTCTAGTAGGTTTGGCATGCCTTCTTGTAGAAGACCCCAGCGGTCAACCATGTAAACTTGTGAGCGAGCTTGCGCATCGCTGATACCTTCAGACACCATCTGAGCGATGATCGCTTCTGCGATACCACAACCTGCTGAACCTGCACCAAGGAATGTCACGCGTTGCTCAGATAGTTTGCTACCTGCCGCTTTACAAGCCGCCAATAGTGAGCCAACTGTTACAGCAGCCGTGCCTTGAATGTCATCGTTGAAGCAACAGATACGATCTTTGTAGCGCTCAAGCAGTGGCATCGCGTTCTTCTGAGCGAAGTCTTCAAACTGAACCAAAGCATCTGGCCAGCGGCGTTGAACTGCTTGAATGAACTCTTCAACGAATGCGTCATAGTCTGCACCCGTGATACGAGGATGACGCCAACCCATGTACATTGGGTCTGCTAGACGTTGAGGGTTGTTGGTACCAACATCAAGAACGATAGGTAGCATGTAAGCCGGGCTGATGCCGCCACACGCTGTGTATAGAGAAAGCTTACCAATTGGAATACCCATACCACCGATACCTTGGTCTCCCAAACCAAGAATACGCTCACCGTCCGTTACCACGATTACTTTTACATTGTGGTTAGTCGCATTGTTCAGTAGGTCATCGATACGATCGCGGTTCGGGTAAGAGATAAACAGACCACGACCACGACGGTAAATGTTAGAGAAGTTTTCACATGCCGCACCTACAGTTGGTGTGTAGATGATTGGCATCATTTCAGAGATATGATTCTGAACTAAACGATAGAAGAGTGTTTCGTTAGTATCTTGGATGTTGCGCAGGTAAATGTGCTTATCCATGTCGCTTTCGAAGTTGCAGTACTGCTTGTAAGCACGACCAACTTGCTCTTGAATCGTTTCTGTATTTTCAGGCAGAAGGCCTTCTAGGTTAAAAGAAGCACGCTCTTCAGCGGTGAATGCACTGCCTTTGTTTAGAAGAGGAGTACTTAGTAGTGCAGGACCCGAATATGGGATGTACAGAGGACGTTTGTCGTTGTTCATTGGAAGCCTAATATGGGAGAAAGAAAAACGGAAAAATGATAACGGTTTAGTTATTCAATTGTAAACTGTTTATCCCTTATATAACCAAACAAAATGATGATCTCACTGCTTTGCCACACTTCTCGAATATCGAGTGAAGATTTAGGTATACTTAGCTCACATTTTTTATCTATTGACACCTTTTATGTCTCTACTACCCATCGATTCTTATGAACATGCACTTCATGAACTCCTTCCTTCAAATCACCTTGTTGTAGAAGCTGAAACAGGCTCTGGTAAGTCGACTCGTTTACCGGTTTGGGCGGCAAAACATGGTCGAGTATTAGTGATTGAGCCAAGACGTATTGCATGTACTTCCTTGGCTGAGTTTTTGGCTACTTCATCGGGCAAACCGCTGGGTGAAGAGGTGGGCTATGCGATTAAGCTCGACGCTAAATACAACGAATCGACTCAGGTGACCTTTGTCACCCCCGGTGTCGCTCTGCGATGGTTAGTAGAAGATGGACTAAAGACGTTTGATATCGTTGTAGTCGATGAGTTCCATGAACGTCGCTGGGACATTGATTTGTTGGTGGCTATCTTGAAAGCGCGTAGCCAACATCGATTAATTGTAACGTCGGCGACAATCGAAGGGGCCAAGCTTGCTCACTATCTCGATGCAGAACGCATCACTTGTGAAGGCCGAAACTATCATGTCTCTATCGAACATCGAGCGTTGGACTCTCGTCACTTACCGGATAGCCGTAATATCGAACGTCGCGTTGCTGATGAAGTGAAGCAACAATTAGAGGCGTGCACGGGCGACATTCTTGTTTTTCTGCCGGGTAAGAAAGAGATCATTCAAACGGCTCAAATGCTGAATGCTATCGAAGAGATTGAAGTATGTCCGCTCTATGCATCGGTTTCCGATAGCGAGCGCAACCGCGCATTGTCCGATATTCCGCTGGATACATCACAGCGAAAGACCAAAGTGATTCTGGCGACCAACGTAGCTGAGACCTCCCTAACCATTCCGAACATTGCGGTGGTGATTGATTCTGGTTTGGAACGCAGAACGGTTCAACGCAATGGTAGAACAACGCTAACCTTGAAAGCGATATCTCGTGCCAGTGCGAAACAGCGAGCGGGGCGTGCAGGGCGTGTTATGGATGGTCAGTGTGTGCGACTGTTTGGCGATCATGCGGCTCTAGAACTTGTTACACCACCAGAGATGCAACGTGAAGAGTTGATTGAGCCGATGTTAGCGTCAGCTTGTTGTCAGATGACGTTTGAAGATTTAGACCTATTAGATGAGTTACCAGAAAAGTCATTGTTGAAAGCGAAGCAAGCTTTGCTTTTGATGGAGGCGATAGATGAAAAGGGGATGGCGACCGAGCATGGCCAACGCATGTATCCATTGCCGATTGATGCTTTGCATGCCGACATTGTGACTCGGATTAAATCTAAAGCGCTTAAAGAGGCGATGATAGATCTCACAGCCGCGCTTTCAGTTCCTGCTCGACTTTATCAATTGCCTAATAATCCAGAACATTTGGATGCTCTGTTCAAAGAGGAGAAAGAGGGCTGCGACATTGCCTTACTCATTGGCGTCGTTCGCGGAAAACAGTTCCCTCATATTACGGTTGATAAGCAAGCTCTGTTGGAGGCTCAAGGTTTAGCGGAACAGATGCGCGAACTTTTTGAGCTCCCTCAACTGGAAGTCGCTTCTCGATTCAACAGAGTCAATTTACTCAATGAGATTTTACGCCTGCACCCAGAATTGGCTTTTGTTCGTCGAACAAAGCGGCGTGAGGCGTACGCTAATGGGCAGCTCGAAGTGATGTTAGGCAGGGAAAATCGAGTTCCAGACAGCAGCGAAGCTCTGCTCGTACTTGATACCTATAGCTTGCCCGGTAGAGGAGTAAAGCAGACATTGACCTTAGCAACAACGGTAGCGCCGATCCCGCTTCAGTTGCTGGTAGAACAAGAGCTGGGGGAGTGGGAGCAAGGTGAAACGGTCGTTGAAGGGCCATCAGACAGCTCGGGGCAGGTGTTCACGGCTATGTCTTTGGTTTACGGAGGTCGTGTGATCGACACCAAGCTTATCGAGGCGCAAGGTCAACTCTCACTTAAGCCCGTCATAGACATGGTGGTAAGCGAGCAGTACTTACAAGGGTTCGCGAAACAGAGAACTCAAGAGATCAAACATTGGCAGTTGTATGTGCGAATGGGACTGAGTGAAAGTCATGAGTACTCACAACAAATCGAAGAGCTTAACTTTGTTGATTGGTTTGCTGCCCAGTTAGAAGAGTTGGGTGTAAGCCAAGTCGATGAGTTAGAGATGTTCGACGCGGAAGACATCCCTTTTGATGGCATTCCATACTGGGAATATGAAGAATTTGCAGAAAAATACCCATTCCATTTATTATTGGCCGATCTCCAACTCGATGTTGAATACCTTCCTCAAAGAAAGCTTGTGTATGTCCATTACTCGAGCGGTGGACGTAAAACACCACCTAAGCGTTGGGAACTGCCAGTTTGGTCTGGTTGGCGTATTCAATACAAGAAAGCGAGTCGTGTTTTGGATGTGAAATAATAGGAATTACTTCAATTTGTAAAATATTAATCAAATAGACGCATATATGAGTTTTCAGTTCGTCTTTTGTTACAAAATTGATTTTTATATGCCTTTTTAACCAATCAAAAGGTCATAAAAGACCATTCTTCTATATCCTATTGCTATATAGAAAAAGTTGGTGGATATTAAGAGTATATTGTGTTGCCAATGTGTCGGGGGACATCATGGATAAACAAAAAGAGACCTGTGTAGAATTTGATTACACAAACTTTCTTGGCGCGTCATGCGATAAAAAATGGACTTTTCTAGAAGCACTCACCACATTTGCCCCTGTGTTCGGTACAGTTTGGAAAGATAGCATTAAAGATCTATCGACTCCGGAAGATCGTTTATGGGAAAAGGCACTCAAATCGCTCTCTACGCGAAAGAGTGACGAATCGAACATCGTGGTACTACTTAAGTTGGCAAAGTTGGAAGGTATCAATGAACTGAAAGTTGTGATGCCATATTCGTTGGAAGATGAACAGATCGAGTACATCGAATCACGAAGCCACCTAGTGATCACCGGAAGTTCGGCTGAGGAGTTCACGATAAAGTTATAGACGGTGAGGCGTTATTTCGGCGCCAAGCCTGATAACAATAAAGGGCCGCTTATCTACTTCATTAACTCAGTTACTTGAGTAATAAAGTGATAAGCGGCCCTTTGAGTAACAGACCTTATTGATAAAAAGGAGTGTTAGTCGATTAGGTTGTACTCAGCGCGTAGGATGTCGACGATCTCTTGTTTTGGATTTTCGCTCAGTTCAATCTTGCTACCTGTGATCTTTTCAGCAATATCAAGGTAGGTGCGAGACAGTGACATTAGCGCATCAAGCGGCAGTTCGTTATCGCGAGCCAAGGCTTCACGTTCAGGCATGCGCTCTTTGTTAAGTAGAATGTCAGCATCTGGGAAGTGGTTTAACAAGAACTGGCGGAAGCCTTCTTTCGAGTTCTCGACGATGTTGCCTTTGTTGTACTCTTGAGTATCCCAAATACGTGATGAATCTGGCGTGCCAACTTCATCCATGTAGATAAGCTTTTCATTGCCTTGCGCATCATTGACGTAACCAAACTCAAACTTGGTATCAACGAAGGTTTGATCAACCTTGCTCAATGCTTCGCTAATCACGCCAAAGCCTTCTTTCAGTAGCTTCTCGTAATGAGCAATATCGCTCTCTTTAGTGAAGTTAAATGCAGCGAAGTTCTGCTCGATGTTCTGACGAGTGATGTTGACATCATCTGCTTCTGGTACGCCAGGGATGCCCTTAAGAATACCCTTGGTCGATGGTGTGATCAGTAGCTCTGGAAGTTTTTTATCTTTCTCTAAGCCTTCTGGCATTTCGATACCGCAGAATTCACGTTCACCATTTGCGTATGCACGCCACATTGAACCAGTAATGTATTGGCGACAAATCGCTTCGATCATAACTGGGCGTGCTTTTTGTACAATCCAAACGAATGGGTGAGGGATATCTAGGATGTGGCTATCAGCCAGTCCGTTATCTTTAAACAGTTTAAACCAGTGATTAGAGATAGCGTTAAGTGCAGCACCTTTTCCTGGAACACCTTTTAAGCCGCCTTCGCCATGCCAAATACAGTCAAATGCAGAGATACGGTCACTAATAACCATGATTGCTAACGGTGCATCCGGTGCAACATCGTAGCCTTTCTCTTTAATTAGTCTTTGACTATCTTCTTCGGTTAACCAGTAAACTGAGCGAACTTTGCCACTGTGGACAGGTTTATCAGTACGGATGGGTAGATCATCATTTACGGCTAGAACTTGATCAGCGAGGCTCATTTAGACATTCCTATCTTTTATCAAACGTCGTACAGAGAAGTGCATAACACACTCGATTAGGTGGGCATTATACCCAATCTAAATTCAGCTTCCAGAGAAAAAGCAAACGTTTGCTTATTTCTTTGCAATTCTCTTTTTCTTTCTGCTTTCAAGGTTCGTGATAACAAATAAAAACCCCGCTCAATGCTGTCGTTGGTTTCGACAGAAAAGAGCGGGGTCGGCAGTGTTTGATTAGTGAACGTGATGAGTTGTGCTGTGCTCGACAAAGAAGACTTCGCATTGGTATTGGATCGCAAGCTCACGTAAATATTGTTGGCCAAATGAATCAATTTGGTTGCTCGCGACAATCGCACTCGCGTTTCGAGAGCGAATCGCTTTTTCAACAGTCTCCATTTCGCTCATTTGGCGAGAAGGTTTCATGTGAATGATGCGCTCACAGCAAATGTTGAACTGAGAGAGTTCTTTCGCTGAAGGGCGAGGGGTCTGCGCTGTAAACAGTAACCACTGTTCTTGACTGGACAGCAAAGCCATACGTGCTAACAAGTTTGCTTGGTGGCGAGATTGATTAGAGCTTTGCGGCAGATGTGATGCTGCAGAAAATGCGCATTGAACTAGCGGGCTAGAGTGTTGTGCTTTTACGTGAGCTTGAATCATTTTGCTGTCCTTATATACATGCTGTATGTGTATACAGTAGTTTTTGTGGTGCATAAGATCAAGCAATTTTTTGAGGGAATATTGAACAAAACCTCGAAATCTGACTCGAAATTTAGATTAAATTATTGTTTTGAATTGTGTTTTTAAATTCGACTGAAATATCAAAATTTCTCATGATTAAGAAGGTTTGAGATCCATAGCACCTTTTCTATACAGGTTTATACAGTGGTTTGATAAAAGTACTGTATAGGCACTGAGGTGACTTGTTTAGATAGAAGGTCTCTTTAGAAGCGAAAGAGGGCTTAAGGATAAAGGCGAAAGGGAAGTAATGGCGTAGCGAAGAATGATGGTTGGATGTGGTAAGTTAGCGGGATCAAAAAAGCGCCTCGATTGGCGCTTTTTTACTTCCGTGTTGAGGTAACTATCTTCTCGTTGCCTCGGAGAGTTTTGCTCTCATTTCCATTTCGCCGATATTGAACTGGCGAACGTCCATGGTTGCAATGTCATTGCATTCTTCACATGAACAATGAGACTTACCGTCAAGGTAGTCATGTTTTTTTACTAGGCTTGGCTTTTTACACCAATCACATACGCCTTCAATTGTGAACATATCCTCTCCTCACCTGTATTGTCAGGTGTATTTTCGGCGTGGATTATGACACAAGTAGTACTAATAAGTTAATTGTTTGTTACCTGTTTTTGAGAGGGAGATCGTTTGCGACGCCAATAATAATGGGTTTCCGTGCACTAAGTCGCCCCCGAAAGATTTCATTTGTTACGTTTTGGTAACATTTTGTAAGATTGTTTTCAGGGCAGCGTTCAATCTTTTCATCTCTTCATCGCTACCTTGGCCATCAGGGTGATAAATTTTAGAGAGTTGCTTGTAGCGAATTTTGATTTTCTTTTGTTCAGGAATGGCCGAAATCTTGTATCCAAACACAGCACAGGCTAGCTGAAGGTTGTGATTGCTCTTACTGCTTTGTCGCTTCTTCAGTTCTTTATAGAGTGTGGCGATTTGGTGCTTTTGTTGTTTCAGTTGAATATCTTTGAGCTTGATTTGTTCTCGATTGATATCTTCAGTTTTCGTTTGATTATTTTTACGCAGCTTGGCGACTAGAAAGCCCGTAATACCGAGTAGCAGAGTAATAACAATCGCTAAGCCAATAATTAAATTGTGAGAGGTTTTGCTTTGTTGGCTAGCCTGAAACGCAGATTGGGTCGTCTGCGATGTTGTCACGGAAGACGAATTAGTTAATTGGGTTGTGGCTTGCTCACTATATTGCTCATCAAGCGCTTTAAATGATGAAACTTGTTGTGAGCGACGCTGATTAAATTGTGCTTGCAGGACGCGTTCATACGCTTGTTGAGCTTGAGGGATCTGAGAGCTTGCTAGACGGTACCACAGCTCAGCTTGGTCAAGCGCATCAAACGACTCGGTTTCTTGTTCATAGAGCTCGCCCAAGTTGAATGCCGCTTGATGATTGCCTTCTATAGCAAGTTGCGTATACCAAAGGGCAGCAGCGTTAATATCCTTCTGAGTACCTTGTCCTTTGACCAGCATATCAGCAGCTTGCAGTTGAGCTTGCTGGTGGCCTTGTTCTGCAGCTTGAGAAAACCAATAGAAAGCTTCTTCTTCGTTTTTGATGCTCGGTTCATTCAAGTAGGTCTGTGCTAAACGAAACTCGTCTTCTGAGTTGCCTTGGTTGGCCTTCTCTTGAAGCTGAGTGAGTTCTTGCTGTGTTATCTCTGCAAATGATTGGGCGCTAAGAAGACAAAAAAGTAGGGGGATTAAAGTGAGCTTGTGCAACATAGATCCATCTTTATCGGTAGTTCCTATAAAAAAGCCCAGCGATTGGCTGGGCTTAATCGAGATTATTTCAGCGGTAGAATTTGAATCTCTACGCGACGATTACATGCTCGACCTTGAGATGTACCATTGTCACAGATTGGGTAGCGTTCACCGTTACCACGAGCAATAGCGCGACCAGCTGCAACATCTTGAGAGATCAAGAATGCACGTACAGATTCAGCACGACGCTCAGATAGGATTTGGTTTGTAGACTCACTACCTGTGCTATCCGTGTGACCATCGATCACTAGGCTTGTGTCAGGGTATTCAACCAGAATACGAGCAACACCGCGCAGTGTTTTGTGGATGCTTGGCTCAAGAGCGTAAGAACCCGATTCAAAACCGATGCCGTTTTCTAGGCGAAGTAGCAGTTGATTTTCGCCCACACGCTCAACCTGAACACCAGAGTTAAGTAGCTCTTGGCGTAATGCTGCTTCTTGTTGGTCGAAGTAGTAACCAATACCACCACCGACAGCCGCGCCACCTGCAGCACCAATCAGTGCGCGTTTACGACGATCTTTAGAGTCATCACCCGTTGCCGCGCCCGCTACGGCACCAGCGATAGCACCGATAAGTGCACCTTGTGTCGCAGAGTTTGTTTCAGATTCACCTGTGGTTGCGTTTTGACGCTGAGTCGCCTGACAGCCAGTTAGAGCGATAGTCAGCGCAAGTGCTAATGTGATTTTTTTCAACGTGTTGTCTCCATGTTGTACTTCAGTCATAACAGTCGATGTGTATGACAAACATATTGTTCTGTATATCCGTCGAAGGAAATATTTATCAGCGATTTACTGTTAAGTAAAGCCAGTATTAGGATTTGGTTATCCGCTTTGCTGCCTGCGCACCAGCGACAGGGCGGTTTACAGATAACTTACGACCTTTCTTTAAGCCTATTTCATAATCAGCAGTAAGGTTTTTCATTGCTTCTTTTAGTTGTTGCTTAAAGGTTTCGCGGTCGATGTTTTTAAATTCTTTATCAATGTAGTTATTGATTTTGTTGTTTGATTCATCATCGGGGGTGATGGTTGGTAGTTTCTCAAGCGCGCCTTCAACCCAGCCAGAGACAAACGAGTTTACGCGACGAGTCACTTCCGTTGAGCTGGTGCCAGAGCCGGCGAAGCTATTACGGAATTGGCCTGTATGCTCATTCATTTCACGGTAGATGATGTCAAAAGCAAAGGCCGCGAATATTGCGCGATCCGCTTCTCCGATGAATTCGGCGCGCTTCAGGCCTTTGTGATTTAAAAGAACCGCTTCCACACCAAATTTGGTATTAATGCCGCGAATGACACGCAGAAGGGTTGAGCTAATGTTAGCGGGTAGCAGATGTGTTGATTGAGTTTTCCCCATCTTGATGAATTCAATATCGTCCTTCTCGAGGCCGTATTTGAGCATCAAGTTATGCGCCATTTTGATCGCGTTAGCGGCTTCGTTAACGTTGGCTGAGTTTCCAAGCTCTAAGCACTTGGCAATTTTTTTGAGGGCTCTTTTCTTATCCATCGACTGACTAATCATTACCACATTTTTTTAAAAGTCCGACATTTTACCCGTTTTAGTGAGCAACAGAAAGTAAAAGTCGTGTTAGCAATGGTAGTGATTGGTTTGAATGTAGCCCTAGAAATGAAAAACACCATCAAATCGTTGATGGTGTTTTAGAAGGTAAGAACGAAAATTTGGCTTAGATGCCTAGTTCGTCTAGCAAGTCTGCTGCTGCGTCGTTGTCAGACGGTTTGTTGTCTGATTTGTCATCGTTCATTTTCTTTTGCGTTGCTTCTAAGATGCTGTCTGGGCATTCATCTTCAGAAATTTCAAACTCTTCAAGCTGAATGAACTCAGTTTTATCCATTGCCAGCTCTAGGTAGAAAATGTTGTTCTTTTCAGTAGAGAAAGTCACACGGCGCGCTTGTGGTCGATCCAGATTAGTGTCTACTGATAGGTTAACTTGCTTGTTCAAAGACAGCATTTTTGGTTGGTTCTGGGTAATGTTGGTTTGCAGCTCTTTACGTACTTTGTTAGTAAAGTCGCCAACCAATTGGTTCATCAGCTCACCCAAAACATCACCCACTTCGTCAGAGGTGTGCAGTACGGCAAGCTCATCTTCCGGCATGCCCATGTTGCGCATGTAGTTTGCGTAGATCTCTAGAGCGGCTTTTGAAGTGAAGTTGATAACAACTAGGCCTGAAAAGCCGCCGTCGAATAGAACAAAACAACCAAAATCTGGCTTAAGGCTGGTCTTACTGATCTTTTGGACCATAGCTGAGTATTGAACAGGAGAAGCAGTTGCAGAAGTCAGTACGCTTGATACCGATTGGCATAGTTTTAGAAGAATGTCTTCTGTTGTGACTGTTTTATTTTTTCTCATTATATTGTGCTCATGGGTATCTTTAACAAAACGATATCCAGTATGTTACTACTGAAAGAATAGAAAAGTGACTATTATTGCATTCTTGCACTGAGATTCTTATTTGATCACCTTTTTATATGAACTTATTAGTAGTAAAGTGACGAAATTCAAAGAAAATTATTAAAATTCTAATTTAACCCATTGCTGATAGGATCAGCGAAGTAGGGGCAGGAAGCAAATGTTACCAAGACTTCAACTCAATGCTGATGTCGATCCAGTTGTTGTTCGCTTTTTAGAAGAGTTAAAAGCGGCAGGTTTTACTGGTGACATCGAATCTCATTATTCAAGCCGTTTAGCCGTCGCGACCGATAACAGTGTTTATCAACAGCTGCCACAGGCGGTGGTACTCCCTAAAACCACCCACGACGTTTCGTTAGTCGGAAAAATCAGTGCGAAATCCACGTATGAAAGGGTAACTTTTTCCCCTCGTGGTGGCGGTACTGGTACCAACGGTCAATCCTTGACGAAAGGTGTGGTAGTTGACCTCTCTCGATATATGAATCAAGTGATTGAGATAAATGAGAAAGAGGGTTGGGTTCGTGTTCAAGCGGGTATCGTCAAAGATCAATTGAACGATGCAGTTCGCCCTTATGGCTACTTCTTCTCTCCAGATCTTTCGACCAGTAACCGTGCCACCCTAGGCGGAATGATTAATACGGATGCTTCAGGTCAAGGCTCGCTGAAATACGGCAAAACTTCCGATCATGTGTTGTCGTTGCAAGCGGTGTTTGCTGATGGTTCTATTCTGGAGTCAGACCTTTCAAATGGGCTACCTAACGTTGGCGAGTTCGCCCATAAAGCGTTAGAGGTAACGGAGTCTGTTTGTCGTGAAAAACGCCAACAAATCATAGAAAAATTCCCACCATTGAACCGTTTTCTTACTGGTTACGACCTAAAGAACGCGTTGAATGAAGAAAACGACCGTTTTGATATCACTCGCGTGCTGTGTGGCGCTGAAGGGTCATTGGCTTTTATTACTGAAGCCAAGCTAAATCTTACTCCTATTCCAAAAGCTCGAACGCTCGTCAACGTGAAGTACAACTCGTTTGACTCTGCATTACGTAATGCGCCATTTATGGTGGAAGCGAATGCCTTGTCTGTCGAAACCGTTGACTCGCGAGTATTGAATCTCGCTAAGCAAGACATTGTTTGGCATACAGTGAGTGATTTGCTGACTGATGTGCCGAATAAAGAGATGCTCGGCATCAATATGGTTGAGTTTGCTGGTCAGGATGAGGCTGAAGTTGAAGCTCAAGTGAGTGCACTGACTGAACGCTTGAACCAAATGCTAGAAGCGGAAGAAGCGGGCATCATTGGTTTTCAAGTGTGTAGTGACTTAGCGAGCATTGGTCGTATTTATAACATGCGTAAAAAAGCCGTAGGTCTTTTGGGTGCAGCAAAAGGACGAGCTAAGCCTGTTGCATTTGCTGAAGATACTTGTGTGCCGCCAGAGAACCTAGCTGACTTTATTGCTGAGTTCCGTGAACTGCTTGATGCTAAGTCTTTAAACTATGGCATGTTTGGCCACGTTGATGCGGGTGTTCTGCACGTGCGTCCAGCGCTGGATCTTTGCGATCCGAAACAAGAAGCGTTGATGCATGAAGTCTCCGATGAAGTCGTTAAGCTGGTGGCTAAATATGGCGGCTTGATGTGGGGTGAGCATGGTAAGGGCTTCCGCTCTGAATATGGCCCAGATTTCTTTGGTCAGGAGCTCTTCACTGAGCTTCGCCGAGTAAAAGCGGCATTTGACCCGCACAACAAGATGAACCCAGGCAAGATCTGTACACCGCTTGATAGTGATGCAGAACTGGTTAAAGTCACCGACACTAAACGTGGTTACTACGATCGTCAGATTGATGTTCAAGTCCGTGATAGCTTCAAGCAAGCGATGGAGTGTAACGGCAACGGTCTATGTTTTAACTACGATACTAGCTCACCGATGTGTCCTTCGATGAAGGTGACGGCCGATCGCCGTCATTCTCCAAAAGGCCGTGCAGGCTTAGTGCGTGAGTGGTTGCGTCAGTTAACTGAGCAGGGTGTTGATATTCTTGATTTGGAGCAACAAGCGCTAAACGACTCTACGCCTGTGAAAACCATGATCGAACGTGTTCGCAACTCGCTCAACAAGCGTCACGAATACGACTTCTCTCATGAAGTGCATGAAGCGATGAATGGTTGTCTTGCTTGTAAAGCGTGTGCGAGCCAGTGTCCGATTAAAGTTGACGTTCCTAGCTTCCGCTCTCGTTTCTTAAATATCTACTACTCTCGTTACCAACGTCCAGCAAAAGACTATTTGGTGGCGAACATTGAGACCATGTTGCCGTTAATGGCCAAAGCGCCAAAAGTCGTCAACGCGGCTCTGTCGCAGAAGTGGGTGCAAAGCGCGACAGCAAAAACAGTAGGTTATGTTGATGCACCTTTGATGTCTGTACCTACGCTGGATAAGCGACTATCTGAAAAGCAGATTAAGGCGTTTGACTTACAGTATTTAGAGGGGCTGTCAAAAGAGCAGAAACAACAGCACGTTCTGATTGTTCAAGACCCATTTACCAGCTACTACGATGCTGAAGTGGTTGAAGACTTTGTGTCGCTACTTATCAAGCTTGGGAAAACACCTGTCGTTCTACCATTCAAACCAAATGGTAAGGCGCAACATATTAAGGGCTTCCTAAGTAAGTTTGCTAAGAATGCTAAATCAACCGCTGATTTCTTATCGCTTATCGCTGATATCGGTATTCCGTTAGTCGGTGTTGATCCTGCTCTGGTGCTTTGTTATCGCGATGAATATCTAGAAGTGCTTGGTGATAAGCGTGGTGATTTTGATGTACTCACCGTGCATGAATGGATGCTGCCACGTCTTGAAGAGTTTACTAGTCGTGAGTCTAGCGAAGAGATGTGGTACTTGTTTGCTCACTGTACTGAAAAGACCAAAATGCCAAATGCAGAGAAAGAGTGGGGCGCAATATTCGCTCACTTTGGTGCCGGATTAACGACGGTGCCTGTTGGATGTTGTGGTATGGCCGGTACCTTTGGTCACGAAGTCGACAAGCTACAGATGTCGAAAGATATCTATGGATTGAGTTGGAAGCCACAAATTCAAGATCTTCCTAAAGATCGATGCTTAGCAACAGGGTATTCTTGCAGAAGTCAGGTTAAGCGCTTCGAGGGAGAGAAACTTGCTCATCCACTACAAGCACTTGAAAGATTGATATAAATGATGAAGCCCAGCAATGACTGGGCTTTTTAATATCTCAATATGGCATAAGGAAGGCTATGAAGTTCTTGGAATTAAAAGTACCACCGCTCGCGTTGTTTGTTGTGCTCCTATTGTTGTCATATTGGCTCGCCAATAGCCTTGCGTTAGCTTCGTTCTCTCTTCCGTATCATCAGCTCATGTTATTGGTGGGTATCTTGGTCAGTGGCGTGATTGGCGTCTCTGCGGTTTGGGAGTTCAAAAAACGTAAGACCACAGTAAATCCAATCAAAGTGGACAGTGCCTCATTGGTGGTTGATTCGGGTATCTTCGGATACAGCAGAAACCCAATGTATCTTGCGCTCTTCATTCTGCTATTTTGTTTCGGATACTACCTTCAAAATCTCATTAGCTTGTCGCTTAGCTTCGTGTTCGTTATCTACATGAACCGCTTTCAAATCCTTCCTGAAGAGCAAGCATTGGAATCGCTATTCGGTGCCGAATACGTTGATTATAAACAGAAAGTTCGGAGATGGATTTAAAAGAGTGTGTTGTAAATGAGAATAAATCTCATAACTTAATGTACGTCACAAAAATACAAAACTCATGTTTCATATGCTTTATTTATAAATTAGCCTGCGCCGACTATTAGAAGTAAATAAGGCTAGGTAAAAGTATGAAACAGACTAAGTTGCTGTCCGCAGTTATTGGATTGGCATGTATGTCTTCGACGTCAGCGTTCGCTGATGTCTCTTCTCGAATCATTAATGGTGAGCAAGCCTCTGCGGAGAGCTGGCCATTTATGACGGCACTTGTTACCAAAAACTTAGATGCGTACAAAAGCCAATTTTGTGGTGCTAGTTTTATTGGTTCACGCTATGTATTAACGGCGGCGCACTGTGTAGAAGATGAGAATGCAGAAGATGTCGAAGTGGTAATTGGTGTTTCAGATCTTTCTTCTAGTGAAGTGAACGAGCATCGTTACGGAGTTAAGAACATCTACATTCATGGCCAATATGGCCAAGTTGGGATGAGTAATGATATCGCGATTATAGAACTGACAGTGGTTCCTCAAGAAAAAGCAGTTTCCTTAGCAGACAGTAACCTTCGTTGGAATCTAAATGACGGTCAAAACCTAACAGTGATGGGATGGGGTGACCAAGATACGTCAAGTAACTTTGCCAACAGCAATCATCTGTATCAGGTGGATGTGCCTCTCGTTAATCAAGAGACATGCAAAGATATTGATCCGTCAGTCAACCCTAATTATGCAAACATTGGTAATGACGCATTTTGTGCGGGCTTTGTGAACGGTGGTAAAGATTCGTGCCAAGGAGACAGTGGTGGTCCAATTGTTGTTGAGACGAATGGCAGCTATGAACAACTCGGCGTGGTTAGTTGGGGAGAGGGTTGTGCTCAAGCAAATGCCTATGGCGTTTATGCGAACGTAGGGCATTTTGATTCATGGATCGCTGATACGACAAGAGGCCTTAGTTATCGTTCACGCGAGCATTTAAGAGTCCGCTCTGTTGGCCAACTGAGTCATACGTTTAAGTTTGATAACTTTAGCGATCAAGTTATTGCTTTTTCTGGCGTTAGTCCTGTGAAAGGTTCGGTAATTACAAGCAATAGCTGTAACGATCTAGCGATTGGTGGAAGCTGTGAAATTCAAATTACAAAGAACTTACCAACCGTCGGATTTTATTCTTTCGGGATAGAGTTGAATACTGACTTGCCTGGTTCAGAGTCGCTTACCAATCTTGTAGAGGTTAATGTAGGTAATCCGGTCAATCAACAAATAGCTAACCTAATTGATATTCCTTACGATGAGGTCGTAAGCGATAGAACTTGGAAAGTAGCAGACAATGAAATTGTTTCGCCAACTTTGTTCGATACTCAAGCCGCGCGTTTGGGAATCAATGGTATTCCTCAAGGGAGTGTGACACTTGACTTGAACATTTCGACCGAAGAGCATTATGACCGAGTCGTTATTTTGACAAATGGTAAGGTTGCTTACATTAATTCTGGTATTTTGACTACGTCGGTGTCAGTACCTCTGGTTCGTGAAACTGGTAATACTTTAGAAATTATTTATGCAAAAGATGCTTTTTACTCCAGAGGGGCCGATGAAATTAGATTCAGCAACTTAAGGCACACCAAGGAAATTGTTGGTTCTAACTTGAGTGGAAATAACGTCGCCAAGTCAGGAAGTAGTGGCAGCGGCGGTGGCTCATTTGGTTGGTACTGGCTATTGATGTTGGCAGGTGTTGGTCTACTGAGAAAGCGCCACTAATTTCCCAATGTTTTGATTTAAAGAGCTTCACAGTGTGAAGCTCTTTTAGTTTAAACTTTATAAGTCAATCATTAAGTTGCAGACATCAAAAAGCCCAGCTTATCTCAAGCTGGGCTTTATAATTTTTGCTATCGCTTTGCGCTAAAGAGCTGTTTAGCGATTAAGCGGCTGCAGCGAACTGTGCTAGAAACATATCTTTGCGCTCGTTGAAGCGGTTTACTAGGTCGTCAACTGACGCTTGGTCGTATGGCTTAAGGCCACTTGCTACCATGCGTTTAACGCCTTTACCTACGATCTCACCATCTTCTTTAAAATCGAAGTTAAGAGTTACAACACCACGCTTGCCTTCAACATCGAATGTTGCGCCAGAGAACTCAACTTCTGGGTGAGTTAGGTCGATACGAGAAAACTCTACTTCCATGCTTTCATAGATAACCAGTGGACGCTGGCAGTTGATCATCATTTGTTGTTCTTCCATAAGAGGAACCATGATGTGCGGGAAGTTCATACCTGAGAATTGAACGTAGTTAGTCACGACATGTTCGATGAATGCTTGGTCTTGGCTTGTTTCACCTTCACATGTCATATGTAGGTACTCTTTGCCTTTCTCATCAACAACAGCGCTTTCTTTATCGCACTTGTTTTCTACATCTAATGCAATGCCATCGCTTACCATGCCTGAAAAATCAAAACGCATCTTTTGGCTAATGCCTTGCTTTTGCAGCAGAACCGCAAATAGTAAGTCGCCAGGTACACAGAAGCGCTTGTTGTCTTCATCGTGAATTGGGTTGAAATCACCAGCAACCTTTTTTGCGAAGTGGCTAGCTTGTTCACGAGTGAATTGAAATTTGTTTTCTTCAGTAGAAACGTATGGTGTTAGAAACATAATACCGCTATTCATTATCAAAACTGCGGCGATTATAACGGACTAATTCGAATCTAATGGTCTATCCAGTTAGTGACTGTGTTCATATGCTACAGAGTGGTAACGCGAATGTTATGTGATCTTAGTCGGAATATTGGTGGTGTAAATAATAGGAGCAGTTTGGAAAGGTGAGCGGTTTAATCAGCGATGCCTGCACTTCAAATTTGAATTATGAAGTGCAGGTTTAGTCGGTTAAGCAGAGATATCCTTAACGTAGAATATTGCTACTTAGAAGCTACATAGAATACCGTCAGGCATCAGATGGTTGTGCACTGACAGCTTAAGCAGCAAGTTTGCTTGTTCGATGTCTGGCGCAAAGTAACGGTCTTTGTCATAGAAGCTGACTTTCTCTCGTAGGATTTGCTTCGCCTCTTCCACTCTAGCTGAAGACTTGTTTGGCGCTCGGAAATCAAGTCCTTGTGCTGCTGATAAGTATTCAACTGCAAGAATGCCACGAGTATTTTCAGCCATATCACGCAAGCGGCGGCCTGCGAATGTTGCCATGGAAACGTGGTCTTCTTGGTTCGCTGATGTTGGTAAGCTATCAACCGAAGCAGGGTGCGCGAGTGTTTTGTTTTCACTTGCTAGCGCTGCCGATGTTACTTGAGCAATCATAAAGCCTGAGTTTACACCACCGTTGTCGACCAAGAATGGAGGTAGTTTACTCAATGCACTATCAATCAATAGCGCCATGCGGCGTTCAGATAGGCTGCCAATCTCAGCAATTGCAATGGCTAAGTTATCTGCGGCCATAGCGACAGGTTCAGCGTGGAAGTTACCGCCAGAAATGATGTCGCCATCGTCTGCGAAAACCAGTGGGTTATCAGACACAGAGTTTGCTTCGATCTTTAGGATATCCGCTGCATTGCGGATTTGTTGCAAACAAGCACCCATCACTTGAGGCTGACAGCGCAGTGAGTATGGATCTTGAACTTTTTCACAACAGGTATGAGACTCACCAATTTCACTGGTTTGATCGAGTAGGTGACGGTAAGCCAGTGCAGCGTCCATCTGGCCACGATGACCACGTACGCGGTGGATTCGAGGGTCAAATGGTCGACGGCTTCCAAGTGCCGCTTCAACTGACATTGCCCCACATACTGTTGCTGAGGCAAATAGATCTTCTGCCGCAAACAGGCCTTCTAGCGCGAATGCTGTCGAAGCTTGAGTGCCGTTGAGTAGCGCTAGACCCTCTTTTGGCGCTAGGGTAATTGGCTCAAGTCCTGCAATTTGCATCGCTTCTAGACCAGTGATGATCTTGCCATTGTGACGTGCTTGACCTTCACCCAGTAGAACCGTACTCATATGAGCAAGGGGTGCTAAGTCGCCAGATGCACCTACAGAGCCTTTTTGTGGCACACAAGGATAGACTTGTGCGTTCACTAGGTCGATCAGGGCGTTGATGACCTTAAGACGAATTCCCGAGTAGCCACGTGACAGGCTGTTGATCTTTAGCACCATCATTAGACGAACGGTCTCGTCAGACATGAATTTACCAATACCTGCCGCATGAGAAAGCACGATACTTTTCTGTAGTACTTCTAAATCTTCAGGTGCGATTTTAGTGTTTGCGAGTAAGCCAAAACCAGTGTTGATGCCATACACGGTACGATCTTCGGCGATCACTTGCTCAACTACCTGAGTGCTTGCTTCGATATCAGGAATGGCTTCAGGATCCAACGATAGGTTCACCGGGCTACGGCTGATTTTACGAAGCTCGGATAGGCCAAGTTGTCCTGGTTTCAGTAATAGGTTCAACATATCTTCTCTCACTCTTAAAGCTTACGTAGTTCAGCGTTTAGCATCGGTAGGTCTAGTTTTTGGTCTTTCGCGCACTGCTTCGCAATGTCGTAGCCTGCATCAGCGTGTCGCATTACACCAGTCGCTGGGTCGTTGTGCAGTACGCGAGCAATACGACGAGACGCATCATCACTACCATCACAACAGATCACCATGCCTGAGTGTTGTGAGAAGCCCATACCTACACCACCACCGTGGTGCAGAGATACCCAAGTTGCGCCGCCAGCTGTGTTCAGTAGTGCGTTGAGTAGTGGCCAATCTGATACAGCGTCAGAGCCATCCATCATGCTTTCTGTTTCACGGTTAGGGCTTGCTACTGAGCCTGAATCTAGGTGGTCACGACCAATAACGACGGGTGCTTTTAGTTCGCCATTTTTAACCATTTCGTTGAACGCCTGACCTAAACGCTCACGGTCTTTCAAACCAACCCAACAGATACGAGCAGGTAAACCTTGGAATTGAATGCGTTCACGAGCCATATCTAGCCAGTTGTGAAGATGTGGGTTGTCCGGAATCAGCTCTTTTACTTTCTGGTCAGTTTTGTAGATATCTTCTGGATCACCAGACAGTGCAGCCCAACGGAATGGACCAATACCTTCACAGAAAAGAGGACGGATATATTGAGGAACGAAACCTGGGAAATCGAATGCGTTTTCGACGCCTTCTTCCAGTGCCATTTGACGAATGTTATTACCATAGTCCACGGTTGCTGCACCGCGTTCTTGCAGATCTAGCATCGCTTGCACTTGGATCGCCATAGATTGCTTCGCTGCTTTTACTACTTTCGCTTCATCGGCTAAGCGCTCTTCCGCTGCTTTCTCCATTGACCAGCCTTGAGGTAGGTAGCCATTGAGTGGGTCGTGAGCAGAGGTTTGGTCTGTTACTGCATCAGGGGTGATGTTACGTTCTACAAGCTCTGGGAATACATCCGCTGCGTTGCCAAGTAGGCCAACAGAGACTGGTGTTTCAGATTCTGTAATGATCGCCATTGCTTCATCTAGGCTGGTAGCTTTTTTGTCTACATAGCCAGTGCGCAGACGGTAATCGATGCGAGATTCATCACACTCAACTGCGATCATAGAGAATCCCGCCATGGTTGCCGCTAGAGGTTGAG
The DNA here is from genome assembly GCF_030248625.1 of Vibrio sp. D420a. Taxonomy (NCBI): domain Bacteria; kingdom Pseudomonadati; phylum Pseudomonadota; class Gammaproteobacteria; order Vibrionales; family Vibrionaceae; genus Vibrio; species Vibrio sp. D420a. The sequence continues at coordinate 86,568 of NZ_JAHGAN010000019.1, forward strand.
CGCCGCCCATGCCACCCAGACCGCCCGTCAAAATCCAACGTCCTTTTGCGTCACCATTAAAGTGTTGTTTAGCCATTGCAACGAAGGTTTCGTAAGTACCTTGAACGATGCCCTGTGAGCCGATGTAGATCCAGCTACCTGCGGTCATTTGGCCGTACATCATCAAGCCTTGTTTATCGAGCTCGTTAAAGTGCTCCCAGTTTGCCCAGTGCGGTACTATGTTTGAGTTGGCAATTAATACACGAGGTGCGTCTTTGTGAGTTGGGAAAACGCCCACTGGTTTGCCTGACTGTACCAATAGAGTTTGATCGTCTTCTAGGCGTTCTAGCACTTCAACAATAGTATCGAAGCACTTCCAGTCACGAGCAGCGCGGCCAATACCACCATACACAACCAGCGAGTGAGGGTGCTCAGCTACGTCTGGGTCTAGGTTGTTCATTAACATGCGTAGTGGCGCTTCTGTCAGCCAAGATTTAGTACGCAGTGTCGTACCATGCGGAGCGCGAATCTCACGTGAGGTATCTAGGCGAGGGTCGCTATTGTGATGTCCCGTCATGTTGGATTTCCTTATGTTCACGTTATCTTTTGTTGTTATTAAAGTTATGCGTTTGCCATAGCGTTGGCTATATCCCACCATAGGCGCGCAGCAAGTCGAGCCGTCTGTTGGTCTATGTCGTAATTTGGGTTGTACTCGGCAATGTCAGCGAGTAGCAATTTATCTGGGTGTTGAAGTACTAGTTCTAACAATGGCGCCAGATTGTCATAGCTGACTCCGCGTGCAGCTGGAGCACTGACTCCGGGTGCAGTTGCCGCTGGGAACACATCAAGATCGATGGTTAGGTATAGGTAGTCGCACTGTTTAATAAACTCAGACAGCTTTTCTAAGTTACCGACCAGATTAGGGTAGGTGATCTGGTGGTCGTTCAAATACCAAACATTGAGCGCGTCTGCTTTTTTAAACAGAGCTTGCGTATTGCTCGCAGCGCTTACACCTAAACAAGCGTAGTGAAACGGCCAGCCTTTTGTTTGGCACCATTGATGGATCTGATTGAATGGCGTTCCCGAGCTCGGTTTAACTTCGGCAATCTCACTTTCATGCTCGCGCAAATCGAAATGCGCATCGAAGTTGATGATGCCAATACGAGGTGGTTGATCTGGTGATATCTGATCAAGGTGATTGGCTAACCCTTGAAATGATGACCACGCTATCTCATGTCCCCCGCCCAATACTATGGTGCGTGTTTCGTTTAGGGCTTGAGTCACGACCTCAGCACATTGTTTTTGTGCGTTAGTGAGATCATCACCTTCACAGGTTACATTTCCGAGATCGTAAACATTCGCTTTGTTATGCCATGCCATATTCGCGAGTGCTTGGCGGATTAGGTTCGGTGATTGCTTAGCTCCTACGCGTCCTTTGTTTCGTGCGACGCCAGCGTCAGTCTCAAAACCGATAAGCGCAACGCTTCGTTCAGAGGGTATGTTCAAGCAATCAACGACCTGCGTGATGTGGTGAACTCGCTTGCCATCTACACCGTCTTCTAGGTCATCACGACCTGTCCAATTATGATTATGTTGGGTTAGCTTAGAAGCTGTCATGGCATAGCTCTCCTGCAACGATACGTTTAGGTAGGCGTGGTACACCGACCTGATAGCTAAGATCCGCTGGATGCTCAATGTTCCAGATTGTGAAATCCGCGTCATAGCCTTCTACAATTCTCCCACGTGAACCAGCTTTGCCAATGGCTTGCGCTGCGTGGCAGGTGACGCCTCTTAAAGACTCTTCCGGGGTCAAACCAAAGAGAGTACAGCCCATGTTCATCATCAGAGTGAGGTCAGCAAAGGGGGAAGTCCCAGGGTTTAAGTCGGTAGCGAGAGCCATCGGTACTTTGTGTTCACGCAATAGTTCGATAGGTGGCTGCTGAGTCTCTTTTAAAAAGTAGAAAGCTCCCGGTAGCAGGCTTGCAACGGTATTGTTTTCGCTTAGTGCTTTTACACCTGCAAGGTCGAGATATTCAATATGATCAACAGAGGTCGCCCCATAGTTTGCCGCTAAGGCACTGCCGCCCATATTGGAGAGCTGCTCTGTGTGACCTTTTATGGACAAGCCATGGTTTATGGCCGCCTGAAAGACGCGCTCGGTTTGCTCCAACGTAAAGCCGATCGACTCACAAAATACATCGACTGAATCTGCAAGCTTTTTCGCAGCGACTCGTGGGATGATGGTGTCGCAGATAAGGTCGACATACTCATCGGCGTTGTCTTTAAACTCAGGTGGAACCGTATGTGCAGCCAAAAGTGTAGTTGTGATACGCACACGACGATGGTTCTCTAAAGCCTTAGCCGCTCTGAGCATCTTTAATTCGTCTTCGAGTGTCAGTCCATAGCCGGATTTAACTTCAACCGTGGTAACACCACTACTTAGTAGACCATCGAGGCGCGGTAGGGCTAGCTCAATGAGTTCTTCTTCAGTCGCGGCACGTGTCGCTCGAACCGTTGACAAGATTCCGCCGCCTTGCGCTGCAATGTCAGTGTAAGCTGCGCCTTTGAGTCTCATCTCAAACTCATTGGCACGATTGCCCGCGTAAATTAGGTGAGTGTGGCTGTCGATTAACCCTGGTGTTACCAACTTGCCTGAACAGTCAACGACCTGATGATCTGACATTGATTCTTGTGTGGAAAATGCGTTTGATTCTGATGGGATAATTTGAGCAATTTTGCCACCTACGACTAATACGTCTTGAGGCGTTGACGGTGCGTAGCCGAGCTCCCCAACTGCCATTGAGCAGATACTTGCATTTTTAAGGATCAAGTTTGTCGCCATTTCGATCGTTAACCTTGGTTGTTTAAATGTATATACAAATAAATAGGCTAAAGTACTTAACTAATCAAGTTGATGTTGCAAAATTGTGATCAATGAGCAGGATGATGTGCTTTAATCGAGCAGTATCTTAGAGCTTAATTTGTATTTAGAACCAGGGTGATAAAGCAGGGCAAAACTCACCAAACGCTCAGCACTCCAGGTACGACGATTGAGTAGTAAGCAAGGCTCATTGGCTGCCATTTCTAGGCTCTCTTGAACTTTATGTTCCGGCACAATGGCCTCTACTGTGTGTTCTATAGCACTTAGTGGGCAGTTGTTTGAGAGATATTCATTCGGGGTAGCGTGAGTAAAATCTTGATCAAGATAATCAGGAACAATATCCGAATTCACCCATCGACACTCTAACTGTGTCGGTGTGTTGTCAGAAAAGTGGATGATTTCACTATAAAAAATGGGTGTGTTAATCATAACACCCAATTGCATGGCGGTCTTTTCATCCGCGTTGATTTGCAGGTGTTTAACCACTTGGCTTCGATGATTTTGTCCACGCTCACGTATCTCTTGAGCGATGTTGTTGATGTCGAGCAGCGGAGACTGGGCTTTTTCTGTCGGTTCACAGACGAAAGTACCGAGACGCGGCTTGCGTGCTAATTTCCCTTCACTTACCAGATCTCTGATGGCTTTGTTCACCGTCATTCGGCTAACGTTGAACTGTTTGGTCAGCTCTAACTCTGTAGTGATTCTGTGCCCGGGTGGCCAGTGTCCCATAGAGATCTTGTCATCAATAAACTGCTTTATCTGCAAATATAACGGCGCGTTCGACATACTTAACCCTCAATTGACTATACAAATAGAGTACCTGATTTGCCAACGATTACAATATTTACACGAAATGTGTGGTGTGATGACTCATGGATAGGGCAAATTACTTGCTAATATGATGCAACTGCAGCAAATTTGTCGGTAGACCTCTAATGCATTCAAATAAGTCATGCAAAAAACGATAATTCTAAAAAAGGGAAAGTATGTTTAAAAAGCTAAAAGCCTCGTTGGGTATAGGTGCGGCGAAAGTCGATACCGTTTTGGACAATATTGAAGTGTTCCAAGGTGGTGAATTATCCGGCAACGTTCACATCCTCGGGGGTGACGTAGAGCAGCAGATCGACTTGATTAACTTGGTACTTAATACTGAAGTCAAAGTGGAAACAGAAGACAGCACGAGCTACGAGACTTTTTCTTTAGGAAGAATTCAAGCGGTAGAGCCATTCACTATTCAACCCGGTGAAACGAAACAAGTCCCATTTCGCTTAAAGCTGAATGATGAAACGCCAATCACGGCACTTAACGCCAAAATGAACCAGTGCCATGTATGGGTAGAAACAAACCTAGATATCGGCTTCGCGATTGACCCTAAAGATCGTGACTTTGTCGTTGTAAAACCTCTGCCGACAGTTGAGAAGATCATTCAAGGTGTTGAGGCTGCCGGCATGACAATGGTCAAAGCCGATGTTGAAAAGGGCTACCTAAAGGGTAACACTTTCTCGTCTGTGTCGGGTTGCTACCAAGAGATAGAATTTAGAAGCGGTGGTTTCATCAATAACAAAGAGATTGAGCTTTCATTTATCGTGAATGGTAATACGGTTCACTGCCTAGCTGAAATTGATCGTTCATTAAGTTTCCGTGGTGATCAATACATCTCATTTAGCCTGCCAATCAATGCGTCTGATAGTGATATCCGTGCAGCTGTTTCTCGTATCATGAGCTCATAAGTAAGTAGTAACTCAGCAAGAGTAAGCCGTGTCGATGCGCGGCTTTTTTGTATCTGGTGCATTCAAGTGAATTGGTGCGCTCTACCGAGCCACTTATTCGCTGCCTCTAATTCGATGGCGATAAGCTATCTGAAAGCCAACATCGGTTGAGTTGTCCATGTTGATGATGTTTTCAATAATGGATAACTCAACTGCGCCAAAGGGCAGTTTATAGCGGTAGCCAAACAGGATTTCGTTGGCCGGCTCTGAAAATTCTGTAGAACCATTCTCTGCGCCTTCATAAAGTCGATATTCCAAATGAAGCTCATGATTGGTGAGTAGTTCTAAACGATAACCTGCCATAAAAGCGAGCAGGGTACTCTTATGCGGGAAGTCATTCTTTCGTTCGTAATCGGATTGGTGTGTGATTGCGATAGAGGAGTAGATACTCTGATCCGTAAATGCATAGCTGTAATTTAACTGAGCACTTTGCTCAAAGCTTTCCCCTTCAAAGATACCGTTGTTAACGTTGTTTCTATATAGAGCGACACCCAGCGACAAGCCATGTGATAGGGTGTTGATAAATTGGTATTGGCTATAAAGCGTAAAGGCGCTGGTCAGAGTGTCCCCAGAGAAATCGGAAATGTTGACACCATACTGTGGTGCATAAATGTCGAACTCGTGTTTATTCTTCTGATCTCGCCCTGCTTGGTCAATGCTAAAGAAATCATGAAAATCGATAATCAGACTATCTAGATGATTGTTGCCAGCGTAAAGCCAGCGGTAATTGAGCTCAAACTGCCACTCGCTGTTTACCTGCCAGCGAAGACCGGTATGAAGCTGGTTTTGATAGTAGTCGAGATGATAATCATCTGAATTGGCCCAAATACTCGCAGCAGTAAAGCTGGCGAAAAGTTCAATGTCACCGTCATCAATAGGGAAGCCCGAACGTAGGGTTGGAGTGTGGCGAGTGGAATGCATAGGGGATTGGACATAACTCAATAGCGGTCCATATTCATCGCTAGAAAAGCTAGGCACACTGTAAAAGAGAGTCACAAAGCTTAGCGTTTGAATCACAACTTTGTTTTTCATTCCCACCCCCAAGGTTAACTAGCGATAGTAAGTTAAGCTTAGTGGTAAAAGAGCGATTTAACATCTTATTAACTTTTGTTTTTTGCTTGAATTCTTGGTTTTTCGTGCTTACTGGAAGTACACGATAGAAAGCGGTCATTGTTATTTAATATTAATTCGTTACAATGCTTGCTCACTTTTTAAAGAGGCATCTGTATTTGTTTCTTGAAAAGTGAATTTTACTTATTCATATATCCCCAACCAACTCCGCTTGGTTGACCGACATATATTAAACATTTTCATGTGTTGCTTGGTGTGCAACACCACTGTAAAGGACAAATAATGCCAATTATTACTCTTCCTGACGGCAGTCAGCGTCAATTTGACAACCCTGTATCAACTCTAGATGTTGCCCTATCAATCGGTCCTGGTCTTGCGAAAGCAACCATTGCTGGTCGTGTAGATGGCGAGCGTGTTGATGCTTGCGACCTAATCGAGAACGATGCAAGCCTAGAAATCATCACCGCTAAAGATGAAGTTGATGGTCTTGAAATTGTACGTCACTCTTGTGCTCACCTTCTTGGTCACGCTGTTAAGCAGCTATTCCCAGAAGCGAAAATGGCGATCGGCCCAACGATCGACAACGGCTTCTACTACGACATCGACCTAGAGCACTCTCTAACGCAAGAAGATCTTGAGAAGATTGAAAAGCGCATGAAAGAGCTGGCTAAGACCAAATACCAGGTTGTTAAGAAGAAAGTTAGCTGGCAGGAAGCGCGTGATGCTTTCGAAGCTCGCGGCGAAACATACAAAATGGAAATCCTAGACGAGAACGTTTCTAAAGATGACCGTCCAGGCCTATACCACCATGAAGAATACATCGATATGTGTCGTGGTCCACACGTACCACATATGGGCTTCTGTCAGCACTTTACTCTACTTAATGTAGCGGGTGCTTACTGGCGTGGTAACAGTGACAACAAGATGCTGCAACGTATCTACGGTACTGCATTCCACGATAAAAAAGCGCTTAAAGCTCACCTAGTTCGTCTAGAAGAAGCAGCGAAGCGTGACCACCGTAAAATTGGTAAAGCATTGGATCTATTCCACATGCAGCAAGAAGCACCAGGCATGGTGTTCTGGCACCACAACGGTTGGACTATTTTCCGTGAACTAGAAGTATTCATTCGTCAAAAACTGAACGAATACGAGTACCAAGAAGTTAAAGGTCCACTAATGATGGACCGCGTTCTTTGGGAACGCTCTGGTCACTGGGACAAATACGCAGAAGCGATGTTCACAACGTCTTCAGAGAACCGTGAATACGCTATCAAGCCAATGAACTGTCCAGGTCACGTGCAGATCTTTAACCAAGGTCTGAAATCTTACCGTGATCTACCGCTGCGTATGGCTGAGTTCGGTTCATGTCACCGTAACGAGCCATCAGGTGCACTTCACGGCATCATGCGTGTTCGTGGCTTTACTCAAGATGACGCTCACGTATTCTGTACTGAAGACCAAGTTCAACAAGAAGTAAAAGCTTGTATTGAAATGGTTTACGACACTTACACAACTTTCGGTTTCGAAAACATCGTTGTTAAGCTGTCAACTCGTCCAGAGCAACGCGTAGGTTCTGATGAAATGTGGGACCGTGCTGAGGCTGACCTTAAGCAAGCACTAGAAGCAATGGAAATCGCATACGAGATTCAAGAAGGCGAGGGTGCGTTCTACGGTCCTAAGATTGAATTTACTTTGCATGATTGTTTGGACCGTGCATGGCAATGTGGTACAGTGCAGCTCGATTTTGCATTACCAGAGCGTCTAGGTGCAACTTACGTTGGTGAAGATAACGAGCGTCACACGCCAGTTATGATTCACCGCGCGATTTTAGGTTCTCTAGAGCGCTTCATCGGTATTCTAATTGAAGAATACGCTGGCTTCTTCCCAACGTGGTTGGCGCCAGAACAAGCAGTTGTAATGGGCATTACCGACAAACAGTCGGAATACGTACAAGAAATTACGAAAAAACTGCAAAAAAGTGGATTTAGAGTCAAAGCAGACTTGAGAAATGAGAAGATTGGCTTTAAAATTCGCGAACACACTTTGAAACGTGTACCGTTCATGCTTGTATGTGGTGACCAAGAAATGGAAGCCGGTGAAATTGCAGTACGTACACGTAAAGGTAAAGACCTAGGCAAGTTTAAAGTGGATGACTTTATTTCTTACATCCAAGCCGAGGTTTCAAGCCGTAAGCTCAATCTGGAGGAATAAGCTATTAAAGGCGGAAGACGTGGCCAACAACCGGCCAAACAAAACCAGCATCGTTTAAACGGTGAAATTCGTGGCGTTCGTGAAGTTCGTCTAACAGGCGCTGACGGTGAAGCCGTTGGTATCGTTTCTATCCAAGAAGCGCTTGATGCAGCTGTAGAAGCTGGTATGGATCTTGTAGAGATCAGCCCTAACGCCGAGCCGCCAGTTTGTCGTGTGATGGACTACGGTAAGTTCCTCTTCGAGAAGAGCAAAGCTGCGAAAGAGCAGAAGAAGAAGCAAAAGCAGATTCAGATTAAGGAAGTAAAATTCCGTCCTGGAACTGACATTGGAGACTATCAGGTAAAACTACGCAACCTGACGCGTTTCCTAGAAGACGGCAACAAAGTGAAGGTAACAATTCGCTTCCGTGGCCGCGAAATGGCTCACCAAGACATCGGTGTCGACGTTTTGAATCGTCTGAAAGAAGATACAGTAGATTTAGCTGTTGTAGAATCTTTCCCGACTCGAATCGAAGGTCGCCAGATGATCATGGTATTGGCCCCTAAAAAGAAGTAATTAACGGCTTTGCAAGTAATTGAACCCTGCAGCCTCTGGTTGCGGGGTTTTATTCGCCCTAATTACTATTGTTATTAACAACTCAACAATGCGGAGTTATTCATCATGCCTAAGATGAAAACCAACAAAGGTGCTGCTAAGCGTTTCCAGAAAACTGCTGGTGGTATTAAGTTTAAGCACGCTGGTAAACGTCACATCCTGACTAAGCGTACTACTAAGAACAAGCGTCAGCTACGTCCAAATGCAATCCTTCCTAAGTGTGAAGTGGCTGCAGTTGCTCGTATGATGCCATACGCTTAATTCTTTTTAGTTTAATAATCGTTTAGTTTAGGAGAAGCATAATGCCTCGCGTAAAACGTGGTGTACAAGCTCGTGCACGTCATAAGAAAGTTCTAAAACAAGCTAAAGGTTACTACGGTGCACGTTCTCGTGTTTACCGCGTAGCTTTCCAAGCAGTTACTAAAGCTGGTCAATACGCTTACCGTGACCGTCGCAACAAGAAACGCCAATTCCGTCAACTATGGATTGCACGTATCAACGCTGCATCTCGTCAGAATGGTCTATCTTACAGCCGTTTCATCAACGGTCTTAAGAAAGCATCTATCGAGATCGACCGTAAGATCCTTGCTGACATCGCGGTATTCGACAAAGCTGCATTCGCAGTTCTAGTTGAAAAAGCAAAAGCTGCTCTTTAATTAGAGTTTGCATTTAGGATTAAGAGAAGGAGAGCTTAGGCTCTCCTTTTTTATTGCCCGCAATTTGGCCTTGTCATATTCTCTCGCATCTCGCATCTCGCATCTCGCATCTCGCATCTCGCATCTCTCTTTTTATTCGCTTCGTTAGATATTCTGGTATATAAACAAGTATCTAAATCTTTAATGACAAGTGATTGAAACCCATGACCGCACCAACCACTATGACGTTCTTTGAGCGTTTTGAAGCTGACATTCTTTCAGGTAAAAAGACGATTACCATCCGTGATGAGTCTGAGCGCGACTACCAACCGGGTAGCGTTGTAGAAGTATCAACATTGGAGCAGGGACGTGTGTTCTGTAACCTTAAAATCATCAGTGTCGAGCCAATCTTGTTTGATGAGTTGGGCGAGTTCCACGCTCAACAAGAAAACATGACGCTGCAAGTACTTAAAGACGTTATTCAAGAGATCTACCCAGGCATTTCTCAACTGTACGTTGTCTCCTACGAGCTGGTTTGATCGTTAGAGTACCGTTGATAGTCGATAAGATTGGAAGAGGTTTAATGGCCGAGTTACAAAACGATTTGATTGAGAAAATCATGCTTCAGTTATATTGCCGTGAGCAAACTGATCAGCCGTTAATCTCTCGCACTGATCTTAATATCGCTCTTTACGACAGCGAAGCTTTTTTGGCTTGGCGCGAAACTAAGCGCGATTTTGTTATCAGTGATATCGAAAACCGAGTTTGGGTGAAGAGCTGTCCTGGTGGCTATATTACAGAGGTACACTTTCATGCTGATGGCACTTTAGATGAGTATCGCTTGTTTGATCGTTTTGAGACGAAAGGGAATTGGTATCTCAAAGATGGTTTACTGCATGTTGAAATCATCAAAGGTGATAATCGCTACCAATTTGCTGTAGTAGCCAATGGCGACCTCAATATTCACTCTGCTGTGGAATACAAAAACGAAGAGCTGCATTCATACTTAAAGCTGGTTCAGGTAGAGAGTTAAAAGACAAGTCGCTTCGTAATCCAGTAAAAAAGCCAACAGTGATGTTGGCTTTGTCGTTTTGAGCAAGTGCATTGTGATTGCTTTGTTCTAGAGCTTTTATCTAGTGACTAAGCTTCAAAGCTCGAAAGGCGTGAGTACAGATCACTCTCAAGGTCCTGCTTGGCACAAATTGTCAGTAGGTCATCTATGAAGTGTTTCAAAGCACGAGCTTCAATACGGCGAATACCTTGCTGTTGTTCTGCAGTCAGGTATCCATAGATGGTTGCAGCACCAAAGTCGCCGAAGATCATCTGACCCTGCTTATTGACCAAGGTGTTGTGTGCGTATAGGTCGCCATGACAAACCTTGTTGTCGTGTAAATGATTAAACACATCAATCATCTGGGTAACGATGTTGTTGATTTGCTCGATTGGTAATTCGAAACCTTCTGGGAAAGTGTCGCGTGTACAAGTCTCCAGTGTCGGCGGCAGTCCTAGGTTGTAATAGCTTTCAGGGATCAGCTCCATAACCAATGCTAGGTCGTTGCCATCATCTACCTGTGCAATCGACTTAACAAGATTATCGTGATGACCTGCTTGAAGACACGCTTCTAATTCATCATGTGGATACCCATCACTGGTCACTTCACCTTTAAATACTTTAACCGCTACTTCGTTTGGAAAGTCAAACTTGTCATCAACCCAGTTTGCATGAGAGATAACGCCACTCGCACCTTGCCCCAATACCTGATTCAAACTATAACTCGTCGTCTTTACCTGCGGTACGCTATCGAGAGATTTAGGATGTTTACAGAATGGATTCCCCGCAAATGCTAGCCACGCTAATTTAGGAAGCTTAATTAGCAGTTCTGGAAACTCGGCCAATTGGTTAGCAGATAGGCGAACCAGTTCGAGGTTGTTGAGATTTTCCATGCTGTTTGGCAACGCTTTAATTTGGTTGCCTGCTAGCGCCAGCTTTTGCAATCTTGGGCGGTGTCCTAGGCTTTCTGGCAATAACTCAATCGCGTTGTCAGTCAGAATCAGCCAACGTAACTTGATAGGCAATGCGTGTTCACTAACCGTCTTAATCTGGTTCGTTTTAAAGCCAACCATTTCTAGGTTCGGCAGTTCACCCAACACCTCAGGAAGGTGAGTGAACTTGTTATTAGAGGCAAAGATAATGCGCAGTTTGGTCAGTTTTGCCAGCTCTTGTGGAAGTTCAGATAACGAATTGCCAGAAAGGTCGAGTACTTCTAGGGTGTCTGCAAGCTCTATGATTTCCATTGGGAACGTTTGAAGGCCTTCAGCCAGTTTTAAATGTGTTGAGCCCAATAATTGTCCTGATTGTAGTTGTTCTAGAGTTTGCAAACTTAAGCCTTCTGATTGTGTTTCATTTAGGCGGGTAGTGTACGTGTCTTAGCTAGTGATTGCGAGGGCTGTACCATGTTGCATCTTACTAAATTGCTTGATAAAACATTAATTAGAGCAGGGTCTCTAGCAACGCTGTGTATTCAATTTGAGTAGAGGGAAGTATGAAAACGATCGGTCTGTTAGGTGGAATGAGTTGGGAGTCGACAGCCAGTTACTACAAAGCACTCAATGAAGGCGTGAAGTCGAGATTGGGCGGGCTTAATTCAGCAAAAGTGGTGCTTTTAAGTGTCAACTTCGATGAAATCGAAAAGCTTCAACATCAAGGAAAATGGGATGAAACGGCGGTTCTACTTTCTGATGCAGCAGAGTCGGTAGAAAAAGCGGGTGCCGATATTCTCATGATATGTACTAATACGATGCACAAAGTAGTACCAGAGATCGAATCACGTATTTCTATTCCAGTTCTCCATATCGCGGATGCTACAGCAAACGTGTTGCAAGCTGATGGCATCGAAAAGGTCGGTTTATTGGGGACTCGCTTTACGATGGAGCAAGATTTCTATAAAGGCCGCCTGACAGATAAATTCGGTATGGATGTGGTAGTACCAAGTTCAGAAGACCAAGAGACAGTGCATACCATTATTTATGACGAGCTTTGCAAAGGCGTTATTAAGGAAGGCTCAAAGCAGCAGTACCTTGCGATCATTGATAAGCTATATGCCGAAGGTGCTCAAGCTGTGATTTTAGGCTGCACAGAGATTGCGCTGTTGGTGAGTCAACGAGACACACAAGTACCTCTCTATGACACTACTGAGATCCATGCCAAGCAGGGTGTTGAATACGCGTTGAGTTAATTTACAAAATAAAAAGCCACCTGCGATGGTGGCTTTGTTGTATCTAATGGAAGTTAATAGCTAATCAGTTAATAAGCTAATCAGGTTGTGTGCCGCCAATAGCGCGCCAACACATATCAAAACTCTGTTGAACGTAATTCTGTTGTTCGTCAGTCGAGAGCTGCTTTTGGTCTAGCAACCAGTTAACCGATATTAAGAAGTGGCTATGAATGAAATAGCGCACCAAATCCATATCCAGCTCGATCAATTCACCAGAATCTTGTCCCGCTCGTACATTGTCATCAAGCGTAGCGAACAGTTCTGAAACAATGATCTGCCTTGCTTCAGTGGTCGGATGGAAATGAATATTAGAGAGAAATTTCATCGCAGTGGGATGCGCCGCTGCCCAATCGATTCCCACCTCCCACAGCTTGCTCATTTTCAGATACAGTGACGTACCGTTTGTATCAAGCTCTTGAAAAACAGCATTGAACAGCGCTTGTTTCAGCTCTCTAAAAAGCTCATCAACTAGTAATGATTTGTTGTCAAAGTGGTGAAACAGAGTCGCCTTCGCCACACCAGCAGCTTTAGCAATTTGAGCGGTAGATGTGCCTTCAACGCCTTGTTCGGCAAAGAGTTGAAGGGCGGAATCTAAGATCTGCTGTCTTTTGGTGGTCATCGGTTAATCACTTTAAAAATCAATTTCTTGAACGCGCTATTATACGGAGGATGCAGCAGTTTTGTGTAGTTGATTTTTCCTCGGCTCAGAACCGTTTTAGCGTGACTGAAGGTTTTGAATCCTTCGATACCATGATAATGCCCCATTCCTGATGGGCCAATCCCACCAAACGGTGCATCATCAGCGGCGACGTGAACCAGAGAGTCATTGATACATACGCCACCAGAATGGGTTCTGCTAAGGATCGCATTCTGCGTTTCGCTTTCGTGACTCATGATGTATAGCGCCAGTGGGCGAGGACGATCATTGATGTACTCAATCGCTTCGTCGAGTGTGTCATAAGGGACGATAGGTAAAACAGGACCAAATAGCTCATCTTGTAGAGCAATCATGTCGTCATTGACGTCAGTCAGTAGGTGAGGTGTCATGCGATGATTCACATCGTCTTGAGCTTGTTCGCTCACCGTATGAACGGTAGCACCTTTTTGTTTAGCATCTTCAATAACACCTTTTAGACGAGCATATTGACGTTGATTGATGACTGATGTGAGCTCTTTGCTCTCAAGACCCGCAGGGTAAAGTTTTCTGAAATAACTTTTATAAGCTTCAACAAACTCATTAACTTTCGCCTTCTGGATCAGAATGTAGTCTGGTGCGACACAAATTTGCCCTGCGTTGAGGCTCTTAGAAAATAGAATTCGTTCAACGGCATCCATCACATCTATATCAGGCGCGATCACGGTCGGTGACTTGCCGCCGAGTTCTAGAGTAACCGGAGTTAGGTTCACTGAAGCTGCTTTCATCACATGCTTACCTACAGTTGTCGAGCCTGTAAACATAATATGGTCGAAAGGGAGAGCGCTAAATTGAGCCGCAACATCCGCTTCGCCTTCTATGATCGCGATTTGATCTTCACTAAACCCTTCGCTCAACATCTTTTTCAAAACACGGTTTGTTGCGGGCGTGAACTCAGACATTTTCATCATCGCAACGTTACCGGCAGCCAATGCAGTCGCCAATGGACCAATCGATAGGGTAATAGGGAAGTTCCAAGGAACAATGATGCCAACAACGCCTAGTGGTTGATAATGAACGCTTACTTTCGCTGGCTGAAGCATTAACCCAGCACCGCGGCGAGAAGGCTTCATCCATTTTTTAAGATTCTTTCGATTGTAATCAATCAAGTGCAGCGAAGGCGTGATATCGGCAATGAGAGAGTCGTATTTTGCTCTTTGACCATAATCTTCTGATAGTGCGTCGATGATTTGATCTTGGTAACACACAAGCAACTCTTTTAGACGCGCTAGGTTGTTTTGGCGTGTTTGTAAGTCAGTATTCGAGTTCGCTCGAAAGTAACTTTTCTGCTGGGCGAACACCTTGGTTATGTCAGCGTTTGATACTGCGTCATCATTGGTCATCGGATTGTGGTTCATTGATTTTTACTCCCCATTAAACTGACTGACCGATCGGTCAGTGATTTAAATCTATACCAGTCCTCGCCGCTTTACAAGCCAAAGTTTGAAAATAGTTTAAAAGATAAACAGGGGAAGCTCGTGCCTAAAACAGCAAATAATTATGGATTACGAAAAAAATCTGACCAAATGATCATGGCGTATTACACCGAGAATTGGCGGCAAGCCTTGATGTACCGATATCTCACGAGTGCTTAAAACAACTATTGTCGACACGACAAATATCTATGATTGGACTCGCTCGCCAGAATATCAGTTAATGCGCCCAACGAATCGTAACGTATCGATTTAGCTTGGGTAATGCCACTTGTCTGAACAGGGTGTTACTTGGTGATGGCCCTATATAGTGAGGTCTCTTGAAATGGAACAATCAGTTAATTTAGATCGCATCCGTGCAGAATATAACGTTAAGCACTGGAGCCAAGGTTTCTACGGTATTGATGACAATGGGGAAGTGTATGTCTCTCCGAGCAAAGCGGATCATCAAATTCCTTTAAGCAATATTGTTAAGCAACTTGAACAGAAGAATGTCGGTTTACCAGCATTGGTGCGATTTCCGCAGATTGTTCATCAGCGAGTGCACAATATCTGTAATGCGTTCAACCAAGCTATCGATGAGTACCAATACGACAACCGCTACCTTTTGGTATACCCAATTAAGGTAAACCAGCAAAAAGAAGTCGTAGATGAGATTTTAGCAAGCCAAGCACAGCTAGAACAAAAACAGCTGGGGCTAGAAGCGGGTAGCAAACCAGAGCTTCTGGCTGTACTGGCATTGGCTCAAAAAGCGAGCTCAGTGATTGTTTGTAACGGTTACAAAGACCGTGAATATGTTCGCTTGGCGTTGATTGGTGAAAAGCTGGGTCATAAGGTTTTCATTGTACTTGAAAAGTTATCTGAGCTTGATCTTGTTCTACAAGAAGCGAAAGCACTAGGCGTAAAACCGCGTTTAGGTTTGCGTATTCGTCTTGCTTCTCAAGGCGCGGGTAAGTGGCAAGCAAGCGGTGGCGAGAAGTCGAAGTTCGGCTTATCTGCATCGCAAGTGTTGACTGTAATTGAGCGTTTGAAAGCGGAAGACCAGTTAGAAGCACTAGAGCTTGTTCATTTCCACTTGGGCTCACAAATGGCAAACATTCGTGATGTACGAAATGGTGTAAGTGAAGCAGCTCGTTTCTACTGTGAACTGCGTGATATCGGTGCTCAGCTAGATTACATCGATGTGGGTGGCGGCTTGGCCGTAGACTATGACGGGACACGCAGTCAGTCTTCTAACTCGATGAACTACGGTCTTTTAGAATACGCACGTAATATCGTGATGACAGTGGGAGATATCTGTAAGCAGTACCAACAGCCAATGCCAGTGATTATTTCTGAGTCTGGGCGTTCATTGACAGCGCATCATGCCGTTCTGATCACTAACGTTATTGGTACCGAGAGCTACTCTCCGGAAGTGATTGCAGAGCCTGAAGAAGATGCGCCACTACTTTTGAAAAACATGTGGCGTAACTTTCAGTCACTGCGCGATGGCAGCGATGACCGTGCTTTGATTGAGATCTACAACGATACTCAGAGTGACATTGCAGAGGCGCACAACCAGTTCGCAACGGGCATGTTGAACCTTCAAAGCCGAGCATGGGCAGAGCAGGTTTCATTGCGCATCAACTACGAGTTAAATCAGTTGATGAGCACAAAGAACCGCTACCATCGTCCGATTTTGGATGAGTTAAGCGACAGATTGGCGGATAAGTTCTTCGTGAACTTCTCACTGTTCCAATCGCTACCAGATGCATGGGGTATTGATCAGGTATTCCCTGTATTGCCACTAAGCGGTTTGGATAGAGTGAATGAGCGACGTGCAGTGGTTCTGGATATTACTTGTGATTCAGACGGCACGATAGATCAATACGTAGACGGCCAAGGTATTGAAACAACGCTACCGGTACCTGCTTGGAACCCAGATGAGCCGTACTTAATGGGCTTCTTCTTAGTCGGCGCGTACCAAGAGATCTTGGGTGACATGCACAACCTGTTTGGTGATACACACAGTGTGGTTGTAAACGTTGATGACGAAGGTAAAGCGAACCTAGATTATATCAATGAGGGTGACACCGTTGCTGACATGATGCGCTACGTGCACATCGATGTGGATTTGATTCGCCAAAATTACGAAGAGATGGTTAGCGCGAAAGTACCAAAAGAAGATCAGCAGAGTGTACTTGCTGAGTTAGAGCAAGGCTTAATGGGCTACACCTATTTAGAGGATTTTTAATGAAAGATCTGTTTACTAAAAAAGACTACTCACTGTACTCCAACGCGATGACGTTTATGCGTCGTCCTTTGGTACAAAATCCGGTCGATGCTGAGGCAGATGTCGTGGTGCTTGGTGCGCCACTAGACATGGCAACATCAGGTCGTCCGGGCGCGCGATTAGGTCCAGATGCGATTCGTCGTGCCTCAGTCAACTTGGCGTGGGAAGGTAAGAAATTCCCGTGGGACTTTAATGTCTTCGACCACATCAAGGTAATTGACTCTGGAGACTTGGTGTTTGATACCGGCGATGCGGAAGATTTAACGGTACGCTTAGAAGCAGCAGCAACGGAAATCCTTAACAGTGGTAAAACGTTGTTGGGTTTAGGTGGTGATCATTTCATTACATTGCCTTTGCTGCGCGCTTACGCGAAAAAGTATGGTGAAATGGCATTAATCCACTTTGATGCACATACCGATACCTACAGTCATGGCAGTCGCTATGATCACGGTACTATGTTCTATCATGCGCCAAACGAAGGGCTAATTTCGAAAGAGCATTCTGTTCAAGTTGGCATTCGTACTGAGTATGAAAAAGATGAGCATGGATTTAACGTTATCAATGCGATGGAAGCCAATGATCTGAGCGTTGATGAGATCGTGTCACGTATCAAGCAAACCGTCGGCGATAAGCCGGTTTACTTGACGTTTGATATTGATTGTTTAGACCCAGCGTTTGCTCCAGGAACTGGTACACCGGTCTGTGGTGGGCTGAACTCCGACAAAATTTTGAAGATTATTCGTGGTCTTCAAGGTGTAAACATGGTCGGAATGGATGTTGTCGAGGTGTCACCAGCTTATGACCAAAGTGACATTACGGCATTAGCTGGAGCAACCATTGCTTTAGAACTTCTGTATGTTTGGACTGCAAATCGTCTAGCTGACTGATTTTTAAAGCATACCTCCGATTTAAAGAAGCCACTGTTTTATAGAGCAGTGGCTTTTTTGTTTTGTGCTTCATCGGTCGAATGATATGTCGTTTGAAGCGAGATAGCTTCGAAAATAGTATTTTCATCATGACGAGATCTGAGCACGATAGCTTCATCGAAATCGCATAATGGTCGAAATTGACGCTAGTTAGTGACTATTTCCGATTGCTTAAAATAAGTCCTTATTTGTTATCACTTAAATTGAAAAATCTATCTCATAAATAGGATGTGGTTCGATATGCAATCCAATCCCCCTGAAAATGGAATTTTCCTAAGGAAATACTAGTCTTAAGAGTAAATGAGTTCGATAAACATCAAGTAAAAACAAAATCGAGCCATCACAAGTTAAAGATAGATAATGTGATAAAAATTAGTGGTTGAATCTGAGTTACAACCCAACGCGCGCTTACAACAATTCTTACACGATGATGAAAACATCATTATGTGTATCTAGGGGGACATATGGATGTCGAAGTTTTGCGTAATGCAGCAATAGTTCAACAAGTAAGTGGTGATGTGGTCGTCATGAGTCCGGATGGTAGCGCTCGCAAGCTGAAAGCCGGAGATACTATTCGTGACAATGAGATAATCATTACTCCAAAAGGCGCAAAGTTGGTCCTTGTTCAAGTGAATGGAGAGGTCAGTGTTGACGAAAACTGTGTGGGTTGTCTTGATGATACATTTGCTTGGAGAGAACAACCCCTAGGTGGTGATGTTGAGATAGATTTTACCCAGGCTGGCGATGAGGCATTCGATGTCAACGACATTGCGGCGATTCAAGAGGCAATACTCGCTGGGGAAGATCCAACGGAGATATTAGAAGCGACGGCCGCTGGGGGAGCGAGTGGTTCGGCGAATGCTGGCTTTGTGACTATCGATTACAATTATACTGAAACACGACCTTCAACGTTTTTTGAAACCTCAGCGTTAGCGCAAGAAGATGTCGATGAAGATGATGACGAATTTAGAACCGACGTTACCGCTTCATCAGGTGGACAGACTGTCTCACAGAGTCTGACCGAGGGTTCTTTGTCACAAGGAACTTATCCTCAAACCGTTTCCACAAATCAACTTATTCCAAGCGGCAGTCTCGATTTAGACCCTAACTCTTTTGTACCTGCTGCTGATTCTCTCTCTTCTCTGCTTAGTGAACTTAATAGCGACATTACATCGGGTGGTGTGGCGGTTCAGTTTGTTTATGATGCAAACGAAAATGCCATTGTGGGCACTCAGAATGGTACGGAAGTCCTACGCGTCGATATCGACACCGTAAGCTCGGGTTCGAATGTTAACTTGACGCTTACCTCGACATTATCTGCTCCTATTGATCATGTTTCTTCAGTAGGTGACGGACAGGTTTCATACGTTGATAACCAGATTACGTTGACCTTTGATATTGAAGGCGCTGACATTGGTGGTAACGCCATAGCGACACTTATTTCAGCTGGTGTTGCAATTTTAGATGGTACAGATCCAACTCCCGAGACTGTTACGATTACTAACCCGGAAACCAATACGACCTTGGTTGAGGGGAGTTTCGTTTCCATAGAAAGTGATAGCTTGGCTTCGGCAGTCTTTGATTCTGCGTCGCTTTCCCAATTCGATGGTATTTTGAGTGATAACCAGAATACCATCGCGAGGCTGTCGGACGATGGTACAGAGATCACTCTGTCTATCTTAGGCCGCGGAGAGGTTGTACTCACGGTTTCAGTTGATACCGATGGCGAGTACCATTTCCAACAGTTCAAACCTATTGAACAGATCAATTCAGATTCTCTTGAATTCTCACTCCCGGTAACAATCACTGACTTCGACCAAGACTCGGCAGTGAGTACATTAAATATCACTATCTCGGATGGTGATCGACCAACGATCAATTCCGTCGACCCAATCTCTGTACAAGAGAGTGGTCTCGTTGGTGGCTCTGAAGAGGGCGTAGGTATTATCACTGGTGCGGGTTCAGTGGATTCAGATACCTTTACGAGCGACATCATTGATCACCACGAATTAGAGCCGTTGGAATTCAATACTGATGGCAGTCTGTTGTCGAACGGCCAACCTGTTTCTTTGGAGTTGGTGAGTGAAGTGAACGGGGTTAGAAACTACGAGGGCTTCATCACTCTTGATGGAGTAAGAAGCGTTGTTTTTGAAGTTGCAGTCGATAGTCCAGTTTTGGGCTCTTACGAGTTCACACTACTCGATTCTTTAACGCACCAAGGCTCTCAAGATGCTGAGTTGAGTTTTGAGTTGCCTATCTACGCAGTTGATGCAGATGGCGATCGTTCCTCTTTAGCTGGTGGTAGTGGGGACGCTCAACCCGCATTGATTGTGGTGACGGTGGCCGATGATGTTGTCGAGTTGGTAGATAACAGCGTGGCACTTGATGAGCCAACGCAAGACGGTGACTCAACGGTTTCTTATAATCTTTTTAACTTCACTGGTGGTGATGGAGCGACGGTTCAGTCCTTTGTTTATGACGGCACAACATACAATCTAGATCCAGATCAGGACGAGGCGGTTCAACAAGCGTTTGTGTTTGATGAGGGGACACTCAATGTTGCATTAAACGGGGATGTGACTTTTGTCGTTGCGAGAGACATTGACCATTCAGCAAGCGAGACCATCACTCAAGATATTACATTTAATGCCGTTGATGGTGATGGCGATACAGATTCAGCCTTACTACAAATTTCAATTACTGACGGGCAAATTCCTACCATTAATGACATTCCGAGTGTGTCTTTATTGGAGCCAGACTTGGCTTCGGGCTCTTCACCAACAGGCTCTGATGTTAGTTCAACGCAAACAATTGATTTCACCCCAGGTAGTGACAACGTCGCTCGTTTTAGATTGGAGAGCTCAGAGTTTAATACCAGTGGTGCACTAACCTCAAACGGCTTAGTGGTGGGTTTGAAAGAAGAGCCTGCGGACTCAGGAAATTACGTTGGGTTCGTGACAGATAGTTCGAATACAGAAGTGCCGGTATTTACTCTCGAGTTTTCAGATTCGACATTGGGTGAATACACTTTCACGCTACTTGACTCTCTAGATCACGCCGATGGTTTGCAGAATAACGACTTATCATTTGACCTTCCCGTTTACGCGGTGGATTCAGATGGCGACGACTCCCTAGGTGCTTCGCTAACTGTGACAATAGGTGATGACCTACAAACCATGCAAAATGGTATTTTGACCATTCAAGAGCCTAGCTTAGGCGTGTTGGCTCAAGGTATTGTTACGACGGAAACGATCAATGTGCTCCCTATCCAAGGTGCAGATGGGGCGTCAATCACTCAGTTTACCTACGATGGTGCAATTCGAACCTTAGAGCAGAATGATACTGGCGAGCAGGAGTTCCAATTCCTGGAAGGTTCTCTGTTTGTAACCCTAGATGGAGACGTTCGTTTTGAGCTTAATCGTAATCTCGATCAAACCGATGGTGATATCGTTAAAACGGTTGTGCTGACATCTAGTGATGGCGATGTAGACGTGGACACGGCAACTGTGGTCTTAACAATCACTGATGGCGACGACCCAACTATAGATAATGTACCAAGTGTCACGCTCGATGAGTCTGGGTTGATCGATGGTTCAGCGCCAAGTGGTGTCTCGGTTGATTCAAAAAATACTATTTCATTTACTGAAGCGAGTGATGACGTTGCACGTATCGAAGTGGTGGTGGGACAGTTTAACCGCGACGACTCGCTAACCTCTAACGGACTTATCGTTGAAATTCGCGAGGAGCCAGCAGGGTCAGGTAGTTACTTAGGCTATACGACCGATGTTTCAAACGTTGAAACGCCTGTTTTCACTCTTACTTTTGATCAAACCAATATTGGTGATTTCACCTTCGTATTGCTTGAAGCGTTCGATCATAGGCCTCTACAAGGCAATAACTTACTCTCTTTCGATATTCCTATTTTGGCTGTCGATACGGATGGAGATAAAACCGCTGTAAGCCAGTTGGTTGTGAACATCAATGATGATGTTCAGGTTATGCAAGATGTTGATTTAACAGTGACTGAGCCAAATTTAGCTGACGTTAGCGCTGGAGCTGTGACTACTGGTGTAGTTGATGTGCTTACCGCGCCAAGTGCCGATGGTTCGAGTGTCACTCAATTTACTTACGATGGTACGGCTTACACACTCGACCAAACAGACAGCTCTGAGCAAGAGTTTACCTTCACTGAAGGATCGCTATTTATCACCACTGAAGGTGAAGTGCGCTTCGAGCCAAATCGTGATTTAGACCACTCGACGGGTGATATTGTTAAAAACATCGTAGTGACATCGAGCGATAGCGACAATGATGTACTGACTTCTACAGTCACGCTCACTATTTCCGACGGTGATATTCCGACTATTAATGTAATTCCTCCTGTTTCGCTCTCAGAATCAAACCTTGATGATGGCTTTGCGCCAAGCGGTGTGGCAGTGAGCCAAACAGAGACTATCTCTTTCACTAATGAAAGCGATGACGTTGAACGCTTTAGAATCGCGACCGACGAATTTAATCCTTCAGGCACGCTGACTTCGAATGGCTTGGCTGTTGAGCTTCGAGAGTTCCCAGAAGACTCTGGTCAATACACAGGCTTCACAACTAATGCACTAAACCAAGAAGTCGAAGTATTCACCCTTAACTTTGATGACGTCGTGTTAGGCCGTTACATCTTCACACTGCTTGAAGCCCTCGACCATGAAGATGGTTTAGACAACAACAGCCTAAGCTTCGACCTACCTGTTTATGCGGTTGATAGCGATGGTGATGATTCGGTAATGTCGCCACTCACTGTGACCATCGAAGATGATGTTCAAGGCATGAGCAATGGCGTCTTAACCATTGAAGAGCCGACAGTTGCGGATCTGGCAGCAGGGGTGGTGACCACAACCACGATTGATGTGA
Source organism: Vibrio sp. D420a (assembly GCF_030248625.1). Lineage (NCBI taxonomy): Bacteria > Pseudomonadati > Pseudomonadota > Gammaproteobacteria > Vibrionales > Vibrionaceae > Vibrio > Vibrio sp. D420a. Next base: position 109,213 of record NZ_JAHGAN010000019.1, read on the forward strand.
TGCCAGAGCAGAGTGCAGATGGCGCGATCATTACTCAGTTCACCTACGACAGCAGTGTTTACACGCTTGACCAAACTGACACGGGCGAGCAAGAGTTTATCTTCACCGAAGGCACATTGTTTATCACGCTAGAGGGTGATGTGCGTTTTGAGCCAAGCCGCAACCTCGACCATGAATCTGGCCCAATCGTGAAATCGATTATGGTGACGTCTAGCGATGGTGATGTGGACGTCGAAACTGCAACAGTTGTTCTGACCATCACTGATGGTGATATCCCAACCATCGAGTCGGTACCAAGTGTATCATTGTCTGAAACGCAACTTGCTGATGGTTCAACGCCAAGTGGCAGTGCAGTGAGCCAAACTGAGATTATTTCATTCACTAACCAAAGTGATGATGTAGAGAAATTCCGACTTGAACCGGCAGAGTTCAATGTCGGTGGCACATTAACGTCGAATAACATTGCGGTTGAGCTGAAAGAAGAGCCAGTAAACTCAGGAAACTACACTGGTTTTATCAATGATGGGGGAACGGAAGTTCCGGTGTTTACCTTGAGTTTCTCAGGTACAACCCTTGGTGAATACACCTTCACACTGCTTGAAGCGTTAGACCATGCTGATGGTCTCGACAGCAATGAACTGACTTTCGACCTACCAATTTACGCAGTTGATTCTGATGGTGACGATTCACTGATGTCGCCACTGTCTGTGACCATTGGTGATGACGTCCAAGTCATGGCGAACGGTGCGCTCGACATCACTGAGCCAAACTTGGTAGATGGTGTTGTGACGACCAATACCATTGATGTGATGACAGCGCAAAGTGCTGATGGAGCGGTGATTACCCAGTTCACCTACGATGGCGGCGCAGCGCAAACTCTAGATCCAACGATCACCGGAGAGCAAGAGTTTATCTTCACCGAAGGTTCAGTGTTCGTGAGCATTGAAGGTAACGTGCGTTTTGAATCGAATCGAAATCTCGACCACGAAGACGGCGACATCGTCAAATCGCTAGTCTTCACCTCAAGCGATGGCGATGTTGATGTAGAGACGGCAACGGTGACTCTGACCATTACCGACGGCGATATCCCAACCATTGAATCTATTCCAAGCGTTACTCTAGCAGAAGCAGGACTGGCGGATGGCTCTTCTCCAATCATAGGAGCCGTAAGCCAAACTGAAACCATCTCATTTACCCACCAAAGTGATGATGTTGAGAAGTTCCGATTAGAGCCAAGTGAGTTCAATACAGATGACTCGTTGAAATCTGGCGGGTTAGCGATTGATCTTAAAGAAGAGCCGGCAGGCTCAGGTAACTACGTTGGATTTACGACTAATGCCTCGAATGTAGAGACACAGATTTTCACTCTCAACTTTAGCGCTGCTACTCTAGGTCAATACACCTTTACATTGGTAGAGAACATCGATCATGAAGATGGTCGTGGCAACAACGATCTAACGTTTGAGCTACCTGTCTACGCAGTCGATACCGACGGCGATGACTCGTTAATGTCACCGCTGTCAGTCACCATTACCGATGATGTTCAAATTATGGCGAGCGGAGCGCTTAACATAGAAGAGCCAACGGCCGCTGATTTGGCTGCGGGTACGCCAACGACTTCTATCTTCGATGTGCTCACTAGCGCAAGTGCCGATGGTGCGAGTGTGACTCAGTTTACCTATGATGGTACGGCTTATACGCTCGACAAAAACATAGTGACTGAGCAGGAGTTTATCTTCACAGAAGGCTCTCTATTCATCACAACTCAGGGGGATGTGCGCTTTGAGCCAAACCGAGATTTAGACCACTCAGGTGGTGATATCGTGAAGAGCATCGTGGTGACCTCTAGCGATGGTGATGACGACGTTCTTACCTCGACAGTCACGCTGACCATTACTGACGGTGATGTACCAACTATCGATGTGATTCCACCTGTTTCGCTCTCAGAATCAGACCTTGCAGATGGCTCTGCGCCAAGCGGTGTGGCAGTGAGCCAAACCGAGACTATCTCTTTCACTAATGAAAGCGATGATGTTGAACGCTTTAGAATAGCGACTGATGAGTTTAACCCATCAGGCACGCTGACTTCGAATGGCTTGGCTGTTGAGCTTCGAGAGTTCCCAGCAGACTCTGGTCAATACACAGGATTTACGACTAATGCACTAAATCAAGAGGTCGAAGTATTCACCCTTAACTTTGATGACGTCGTGTTAGGACGTTATACCTTCACACTGCTTGAAGCGCTCGACCATGAAGATGGACTCGATAACAACACTCTAAGTTTTGATTTACCAGTTTATGCGGTAGACAGCGATGGTGATGACTCTTTGATGTCGCCACTGACGGTGACCATTGAAGATGATGTTCAAGGCATGAGCAATGGCGTCTTGACCATTGAAGAGCCGACAGTCGTCGATCTGGCTGCTGGGGTGGTGACCACAACCACGATTGATGTGATGCCAGAGCAGAGCGCGGATGGCGCGACCATTACTCAGTTTACCTACGACGGTGGCACACCGTTATTGCTTGACCAAACTGATACAGGCGAGCAAGAGTTTATCTTTGCTGAAGGTTCTCTATTTATCACCCTCGAAGGTGATGCGCGCTTTGAACCAAACCGTAACCTCGACCATGAAGATGGCCCAATCGTGAAATCGATAGTGGTAACGTCCAGTGATGGTGATGTCGACGTCGAAACTGCGACAGTCATGCTTACGATAACTGATGGTGACATTCCAACTATTGAGTCAGTACCAAGCGTATCGCTATCTGAAACACAGCTTGCTGATGGCTCAACGCCAAGTGGCAGTGCGGTCAGCCAAACCGAGACCATCTCGTTTACTAATCGAAGTGATGATGTAGAGAAGTTTCGACTTGAACCGACAGAGTTCAATATCGGTGGTGCGTTAACCTCGAATAACATCGCAGTTGAACTTAAAGAAGAACCAGTAGATTCAGGCAACTACATTGGCTTTATCAATGATGGGGGCTCGGAAGTTCCTGTATTCACTTTGAGCTTCTCAGGGACAACCCTTGGAGAATATACCTTTACGCTGCTGGAAGCGTTAGATCATGCTGATGGATTAGATAACAACGAGCTGACCTTCGACTTGCCAGTTTATGCGGTCGACTCAGATGGCGATGACTCATTGATGTCGCCGTTGTCAGTCACTATTGGTGATGATGTGCAAATCATGGCTAATGGTACGCTCGATATCACCGAGCCAAATTTGGCTGACGGAACTGTTACTACCAACACCATTGATGTGATGACGGCACAAAGTGCTGATGGGGCAGTGATTACCCAGTTCACTTACGATGGTGGCGCAGCGCAAACCTTA